>JAYUQN010000506.1:0-3853 GCA_043756725.1 Saprospiraceae bacterium | reverse complement strand
AAAAAGACAATGCTTTGAAAATAGATTACAAAGCCACAACCGATAAAGCAACGGTGGTGAATTTGACAAATCACGCCTATTTCAACCTAACGGGCAATCACGCTAACACTATTTTAGACCATGAGCTAACGCTTAATTGCGATAAATTTTTACCCGTTGATAAAACCCTCATCCCAACGGGCATCCTGAAACCTGTGAAGGGAACAGTTTTCGATTTCACAACACCCCTTAAAATTGGTGCAAGAATTAATGATTCATCTGATATTCAAATCAAATATGGTGGTGGTTATGACCATGCGTGGATTTTAACGGATGCGTCAAATACTTTGAGATTGGCAGCCTCGGTGCATGAGCCTACAAGCGGACGGGTTATGGAAGTATTGACAACGGAGCCTGCTATCCAGTTTTACACAGGCAATTTTTTAGATGGCAAAGCCACAGGAAAGGGCGGTGTTGTTATCAATAAAAGGACAGGTTTGTGTCTTGAAACAGAGCATTATCCTGATTCGCCTAATCAGTCGAAGTTTCCGACTACGGTTTTGAAACCGAATGAAACGTATAGTACAACAACGGTTTATAAATTTTCAGTTAAAAACTAACGTAGCTTCGTATTTATGCGAAGTCGTTTATACGGATTTATCCGTTGATAAAATTATTGACGGATAAACCCGAATCCAAATAACCCTTTTTACTGAGGGGGGTAATATTGTTTCTACTTTTATTTAAAGTCCTTTTTCCTGTCACAAAGACTGTTATTTTAGGTTTAAAAATGGGTGCATGTTTTGTTAAAATTGTGTTTTCAAACAGTAATTTTTTTTAACAAAATCTTATCATTCTATGAAAACCTTCATGTGTTTCCAAAATCTACCGTCAAAAAGACGGTTCACCGTCTTTTTGAGTTTTTTACTCTTAACTACTGGTGCATTATTCTTCAATGGGTGTAAAAAAGACTTCAACTTACAAGGAGATTACACAAATGCCTTACCTCGCAATCCCATTACAGCGACCGATGCCAGTGCGTGGTTTAACGGTCAATTTGGAGAAACCCGTTCAATAGCTCCAAAAAGAGCATCATTTACGGGTGATGATAATACCAATAGTCAAAATTATTTTTTTGAAGAGCAATTGGATATTACCCCTTTATGGACGAATGCCAAAATCTCCACTTACCTTAAAACGATGCCCATTTTATATGTGCCTGTAAAGGCTATTCCCTCATAGGATGCGCAAAATCATTTAACTATACCTTAGTTTTCTTTAGAGACTCTCTCGGTCAGTTAGATGCCCGTTTGCAAGTATATATGGCAAGCCCTAATTATAAAAAGACAAACCCCATTTTTGATGTCAAGAACTTTTCAGGCTTCTTTTGCCAAATTCATTTAAATGGTAAAGTTGATAGAATTTTCGGTATTGAAAACGGTAAATTTATAGCAAAGGTGACAATAGACCCCCATGCAAAATTTAATACCAATAAGTTAATTACCCGTTGTTTTTGTTGTGAATGTTGGAATAGTGCTATTAATGGAGTAGGCGACCAAATTAGATGTTTTTTATGCAGTTTGGGCAGCTCAATTGGTGATTTCTTTACAATCCAGAACGACTCGGCGCCAGATACAGGTATAAACGGCGGCGGAACTCTCCCAATAGATAATTGGAATTTAGGCTTCGGTTTTGGTGCTGATGTTGGGTATAATTCGGGCGGGCCCAATAATGGTGGAAGTACAAGCTCGGGTAGTTCAACTGGTGGTTCTACGGGTGTATCCCAAATAGATGAGTTGAGTGATAATATTGATAATACAATGTTTGAATCTATGCTTCAAAATCGCTATATTGAGGCGGGTTTTTCTTTTTCAGAATATAATGCTTTACGTGCTGATAATGAATTATTTTTACACGTAGATATGTTTATGAACAAACATATCGGTGATTATGATGCACAGCAACACGCTAAAGACATGGCTACTAGAGCTTTAACTGATTCCGATTTGAGGGATGCTATTGTTGCTTGGAATCCTTTTATCGTAGAAATATGTAAAGAGTTAGCTTATGATTTATTATGGGAGTTATTTAAAAAACACGCTCCAGGCTTGAAAGATAAGGCTATAATTGAGAGTATGATACAAAACTTAAAAACAGGTAGTTATTTAGATTTGACACATGATGTTTTGCAAATTGCAAAACGTTATGTACCTTGGGATAAGTTTATTGATATTGCTTGGGATGGTTTTGAATATGGGAAAAAATTTGAGAAAGCATAGACAGCGTTTACTAAAATCCAAAAATTAGGTGATGATGTAGCTTTAAAGTTTTTTAACTTAATAAAATCTAATTATGGTGCTATTTTAGATAAAATACAGTGGAAAAATAATGATTGGGGTGCCCTTATGCCTAATATAAACGCACAAGATTTTTGGCAGAAGATACAAGCGCATTTTCCAGGAGGAACTTATTCAATTGGGCACAATCCACAAAATTTGTTAGAACAGACGTGGAGGCTTACAAATCCAGATATTTTGTTTAAATTCTATCCTGGCTCAAATACAACATCATCTGCAGGTTTACCAAACTGTTATACTCTTGATATTACGATTTCATCAAACACATTTAAAATTAGGTTTTGCCAATGATTAATAAGTTTAATCTTATATCGGATGAAGTGGTTTTAGGCTTTAAGCAAGTGTTAGGCTTAGAACTACGAGAATTAGATGCTTTTTATGGAAGAGCCTCATTGAATCTATCTTATCTTAGCGTTTCACTAGGAGTAAATGCTGTATTCTCTTTTGGCGATAAAGATTCACTAATAAGGTTTCGGCTTATTATACAAGGCGATGACTTATTTGTGAAAGATGAATCACATATAGGACTTAAATTTGAGACACCTTTATTGTCAATTTTTGATGGAAGTGAGTATAGATTCAATATAAATTTTCCTAATGAATTGGTCGTCCAAAAAATATCTTTTTGGAGTTTTGCTTGGAGAGAGTCCCTTTTACCGAAGTTATTAAATGTAGTTGTTTTTTCTTTAAAAAACGGAAAAAAATTATTCTTACAATTAGGTTCAACTTGTGATGCTTACATTTACTTAAAAGATCAATCCATTCAAGACTATTTCAATGAGAAGAATCAATACTACGATAATGAATTTGAAATTATTGAAATATTAACTATTGAATAGACAGGTTAAGGATTGGTTTTATGTATAGTGTCATTATAACAACCCTTCAGTATTCAGCCCAAAACCGCTGCAATACTGAGGGGTTTATTTTTTATCAAATATTCATAAATAAAATCGTGTCTAACCGACACCAAAATAAAAATAGTTTTTACCTTGTGATTCACAAGATAAAATAAGATTTTTTATGAAATACGTCATAGGACTCGACTACGGAACAGATTCCGTCCGTGCTTTAATCGTCAACGCACTCAATGGCGAGGAAGTAGCGACACACGTTTTTTACTACCCCCGCTGGAAAAAAGGCTTGTATTGCGACCCGAATACTTCGCAATATCGGCAACACCCTTTGGATTATCTCGAAGGCTTAGAGGTTTCAATTAAAAAAGCCCTACAAAAAGCGGGTAAAAATGTCGCTGAAAACATAGTCGGTATTTCAGTGGATACAACAGGCTCAACGCCTGTGGCTGTTGATGCACAAGGCACCCCCCTCAGTATGTTGCCCGATTTTATGGACAATCCCAACGGTATGTTCATTTTATGGAAAGACCATACTGCCAACAGAGAATCGGATGAAATCAACCAATTAGCGCACAGTGGAGGTATGGATTTTACAAAATATGTCGGCGGTATTTACAGTTCCGAATGGTTTTGGGCTAAAATACTCCGCACTTTGCGGGT
>JAYUQN010000505.1:0-3855 GCA_043756725.1 Saprospiraceae bacterium | reverse complement strand
AAAACAATCGGGTTTTCATAATTTTAAAATTAAATTTGTTAAACAATCAGGTGTATAGATTTATATTTTACTAAAACTACGTAATTAAAATATTATTGCTTGTTTGATTATTTTTTTTTATTTTTATTCTTAAATCAAATATAACACAATAACATTTCGGAATTAAATTTGGTTCGTTTGAAATGCAAAATTACTCCATTATTTTTAATTGTCAAGTTTTTTCATCTTAATTTAATGTAAAATCTTTTTTTACTACTATGATGCAAAGGTATAGGCAAAGGTTACAAGTAAGCAAATGACATTAGACGAGTACAAGTAAAAGCGGGGTTAAAGGGTCAAAAAATCAGATTGAAGTGTCTTATGCAGGTATCGTTTTCGACAAATGGTAACGGGTATTCGGTTAAATTTCAATTTTTTTTTCTTCATTTTAATAGACAACATAATAGACTTCTTCTTTTTTTGAGAGGTTGCAGGCTATCGTTTTTAGTTCGACTAACAATATTCAGAAACCGATTAAAGGGGCTTTTTTTTTGATGAAATTAATCGTACCACGGACTTCAGTCCAATGCCATTAAGCTAAGGATTTATTATTAGATTTATTCGGATTTTTCGTAGAGACGTTGCACTGCAACGTCTTAATTGTGGTCAAAAGCGACTAAAGCCAAGACGTTGCAGTGCAACGTCTCTACGAAAACCTCTGTAAAATCCTTAGCTTAATGGCATTGGACTAAAGTCGCCGCTACAAATGCGTTCAGCACGACAAAAAATAAAATTGACTATACAGTTAAACTTTAAAGTTAAAATGAAAAACATCACTATATTTTTACTTTTATTATGCCTTCAAACAACCGCTCAATCGGTTGAAAAAATAACACTTGAAGCGTGTTATCAAGGCGCGCAAAAAGCCTACCCCTTAGCACGACAAAAAGCACTCATTCGAGAAGTCAATCAACTGAATATCAACACCTTACAGAAAAATTATCTTCCACAGATAGAACTCAACGCACAAGCTTCCTATCAATCGGATGTTACACAATTTCCAATCCGTTTGCCCAACGTTGAAATTACCCCCCTCAGTAAAGACCAATATAAAATGACTTTAGATGTCCGTCAAATTATTTGGGATGGCGGCGTTATCAAATTGCAGAAAAATGTTTTACAAAGTAATGCAGACGTTGAAAATCAAAAAGTAGAAGTGGACATTAATAAACTGAAAGAGAGAATTAATCAATTGTATTTCAATATTTTACAAATAGATGAAAATGTAAAATTGATTGATTTGCTGAAAAGTGATGTATTAGCCCGCATAAAAAAATTGGAAGGCGCCATTGCCAATGGCATCGCCTTGAAAATGACTGCGCAAACCCTTGAAGCTGAAAATCTAAAAGCGGATCAACGCTTAATAGAGTTAAAATCTGCTCGGTTAGCTTCCATTTCGATGCTCAACTTATTTATTAATAAAGAGTTAGATGATAAAACTATTTTTGAAAAACCTAATATTTTACCCAACACACCCATTGGATTGCAAGTCAATCGCCCTGAATTGACGCTTTTTGATTTGCAGAAAAAGCAAATTGACCAACAAATAACTGTCAAATCTTTAGTCAATTTCCCTCGCATCATGGCGTTTGCCACAGGCGGCTATGGGCGACCCGGTTTCAATTTCCTTAAAAATGAATTCGCCTTCTATGGCATCGGCGGCGTAACATTCAAATGGAATTTGACCGATTTTTATTCTAAAACGCTGAAAAATGACTTACAGGTTTTTAAAATTAATCAACAAACCCTTGATATTCAACGCGATATATTTTTACTGAATACCCATATTATGGTGCGGCAACAATCAGAAGAAATTGTGAAATACCAACAATTGATTGAAAAAGATAAGCAAATCGTGGCTTTGCGCCAAAAAATAAAAGCGACCACAGCCGTACAATTAGAAAACGGCATTTTAACCGCCAACGATTATTTGATAGAGCTAAATGCTGAAAATCAAGCGCAACAAAATTTGGTGCTGCATCAATTACAGTTGATTTTGGCGCATATTAATTTAAAAACTACCACAGGCAATTAAGTAGCTTCGGATTTATCCGAACTCGTTTAGACGGATTTATCCGTCGGCATACTTAAAATTAAAAAGTATCGCTAACGGATAAATCCGTTAAAACGAGTTCGGATAAATCCGAAGCTACGAGTTCGGATAAATCCGAAGCATAAACTAAGAAAATAATGAAAATTAACACTTTTTTACTGAGGGGGGGTATCGCCCTGCTACTTTTCATCGGTTGCAAAACCGAAACAAAAAAATTTGATGCCACAGGCACTTTTGAAGCCGAAGAAATCATTATCTCTGCCGAAGCCACAGGCAAGATATTAACCTTAAACATACAAGAAGGCGATACTCTTTCAAAAGGTAAAATTATCGGCACTATTGACCGCCTCAGTATAGAACTGCAAAAAGAGCAAATCGAAGCCACAAAAGCCATTTTAACCCAAAAGACAAATGATGCTGCACCCCAAGTCGCCGTTTTGCAAGAACAAATTATGGCACAAAGACAACAGATAGAAGTCCAAAAACAGCAATTCAGCGTTTTAGAAAAAGAACAAAAACGCTTCCAAAATCTCGTGAAAGCCGAAGCTGCAACGCCCAAACAATTGGACGATATCAACGGTCAATTAGCCATATTAGACCGTCAAATCAAAGCAGCTGAAAGCCAAGTTTTAGTAACAGAAAAGCAGATTTTAGCGCAACGTGCCCTTGTTTTAAGGCAAAATAAAGGTATTTTAAGTGAAAAATTGCCTTTAGAAAAACGAGAAAAACAAATGGCAGATATGTTGTCTAAAACCCAAATTATCAGCCCAATCAATGGAACCGTTTTAACAAAATATGCCACAGCCCAAGAGTTTACTGCCACAGGAAAAGCCCTTTTCAAAGCCGCCGATTTATCTACTTTAACCTTGCGCGCCTATATTACAGGCACACAATTGGCGCAAGTAAAAATTAACCAAACGGTTAAAATATTAATTGATAAAGGCAAAGATGATTATACAGAAATGAAAGGCACTATTTTTTGGATTTCAGACAAAGCAGAATTTACACCTAAAACCATCCAAACCAAAGACGAGCGCGCCAATTTGGTGTATGCAATGAAAATTAGGGTGAAAAATGAGGGGAATTTGAAAATTGGGATGTATGGTGAAGTTATGTTTTAATTACGTGGCATGGACTTCAGTCCGTGCTAAAACTCACGGGCTGAAGCCCGTGCTACGACATAGGACAAATAATAAAGATGAAAGCAGTAAATGTACAAAATATAGTCAAAACCTATGAAAAAGGCACAATACACGCCTTAAAAAATATCTCTTTTGAAGTAACAAAAGGCGAGCTTTTCGGCTTGATTGGTCCCGACGGTGCAGGCAAATCATCCCTTTTTCGCATTTTGACCACTTTGCTGCTGCCTGATTCTGGCACGGCACAGGTGGATGGTTTAGACGTGGTAAAAGATTATAAAGCCATCCGAAACAGGGTTGGGTATATGCCGGGCAGGTTTTCATTGTATCAAGACTTAACGGTTGAAGAAAATTTGTCCTTTTTTGCCACCATTTTCAATACAAGTATAGAAGAAAATTATGATTTAATAAAAGATATTTATATGCAAATCGAGCCTTTCAAAGATAGAAGAGCGGGCAAATTGTCGGGGGGCATGAAACAGAAATTAGCCTTGTGTTGTGCCTTAATTCACAAGCCCAGCGTCCTGTTTTTAGACGAACCGACAACGGGCGTAGATGCCGTTTCACGCAAAGAATTTTGGGATATGTTGCGCCTTTTGAAGCAAAAAGACATCACAATCCTCG
>JAYUQN010000504.1:0-3856 GCA_043756725.1 Saprospiraceae bacterium | reverse complement strand
AACGCAGTGAAAGAATCTGAATTTGCAAATTCAGATTCTTTCACTGCGTTCAGAATGACAAAAAACAATAGAAATTGCTGAAAATTAAAAATTGAGACAGCTAAAACGTTGATTATCTAAGAGTTATCATAAATTAAAAGTTTTACGGCTCACTATTATCAATTATCCATCTCAAAACTTATTTTTGCTGCAAAATTAGTCTTTTCACCAATTAATTGACGATAATTATGTTTATTCATCACGTTTTTTTTACTTTAAAAAATCCCGACAGTGCAGTTGATAAAGCGGCACTCATTAAAGGACTCACGACTATGCGCGCTATTGAAACGTTCAAAATGATTCACATTGGCGAACCTGCGTCTACCAATCGGGATGTGATTGACCGCAGCTATTCCGTTTCATGGCTCTTGGTTTTTGACAATTTGGCAGACCAAGAAGTCTATCAAGTGCACCCTTTGCATAAAAAATTTGTTGAAAAATGCAGTCATTTATGGGCAAAAGTGGTGGTTTATGACAGTGTAAACGCCTAAAATTTCTTGTAGCAGCAGATTAAACCACAGATGAAACAGATTAGACAGATTTTTACTGATTCACGTGTTGAAAAAACTACACCTGTCAACACGTGAATCAGTAAAAATCTGTCTAATCTGTTTCATCTGTGGTTTAATCGCACAATATATAATTATCTACCAATAAAGTTAGTAATCGTAAAATCAATTTATAAATGAAATTAATCTCTACCTTATTTTTCACAACTTTAACACTTATCCTTTTTGCCCAAGCACAGCCGCCTGCCATGTCTGCAAGCGAGCGCATGAAAAGCGGGACACAGCGTAAAAAACTCGGTGAGCAGTCGCTTGTTCGTGAAATTCCCTTTCGCAATATTGGTCCATGGATACAAAGTGGTCGGGTTGTCGATGTGGATGTCAATCCCAAAGACCCGACTTTGTTTTATGTTGCTTATGCGTCAGGTGGTTTGTGGAAAACAGAGAGCAATGGCTCAGAATTTACACCCATTTTTGACAAAGAAGCCGTTATGACGATGGGCGATATAGCTGTCAATTGGGAAAAAAACATTATATGGGTTGGAACAGGTGAAAGCAACAGCAGCCGCTCGGCTTATTCGGGTGTAGGCATGTATAAAAGCATAGATGGTGGCAAGTCGTGGCAACATCTGGGCTTGGAGGAAACGCAGCATATCAGTCGTGTGGTTTTAAATCCTGAAAACCCCGATATGTGTTGGGTTGCCGCTTTAGGGCATTTGTATTCTCCTAACAAAGAACGGGGCATTTATAAAACCTCAGATGGTGGCAAAACGTGGAAAAATACCCTTTTTGTAGATGAAAATACGGGCGGCGTAGACATTGTGGTGGACGAAGACAATCCGCAAATTGTGTATGCCGCAACTTGGTCGAAAGAACGGCGTGCTTGGAATTTTGTCGGACATGGTAAAGGCTCTGGCATTTATAAAAGTACAGATGGTGGCGATACATGGACTTTGATAACCACAGCGGCAACGGGTTTTCCGACAGGTGAAACTATAGGTCGTATCGGTTTGACCATTGCCAAAAAAATGGGACAAACGTCTGTTTGGGCAATAGTTGATAATCAAACGCCCATTCTTGCGGTTAAAAAAGAGGATGAACCTGAATTGACGAAGGAGAAAGTCAAAACGATGTCGAAAGAAGCGTTTTTGAAATTACCTAAATCGGCAGTTACAGATTTTTTGAGAACCAATCGTTTTCCAGAAAAATACAAAGCGGAGGATATTATTAGCCAGATTAAAACCGATAAAATTAAAGTGCAAACGCTTTATGATTATCTTGATGCGGGCGATGATGGGTTTTCTAACAATGACATTGTGGGTGCTGAAATTTGGCGCACCGATGATGGCGGCAAATCTTGGAAACGGACGCACAAAGACAATATTGACCAACTATTTTTCACCTACGGCTATTTTTTCGCTCAAATAAGGGTCAATCCTAAAAATACGGATAAACTCTATATTATGGGTGTACGTATCTTGAAATCAGATGATGGGGGAGCCAATTGGTCAAGCATTAATCGTGAAAATGTGCATGGTGACCATCACGCCCTTTGGGTCAACCCTAATCGAGCAGGGCATTTGATAAATGGCAACGATGGCGGCATCAATATGAGTTATGACGATGGTAAAACGTGGTTTAAACTCAACTCGCCTTCGGTTGGGCAGTTTTATCACATCAATGTGGATATGGCAGAACCCTATAATGTCTATGGCGGTTTGCAAGACAATGGCGTTTGGTATGGACCCAGTACCACCGTTCCGAATAACGATTGGCAAGACACAGGTGATAGTCCTTTCAAAGCTATTGGTGGCGGTGATGGTATGCAATCCATGATTGATACTCGAGACAATGCAACGGTTTATACGGGTTCTCAATTCGGTTTTTATTCCAGACAAAACGTGAAACAACGCGGTATGGGTCGTCCCAAATTCATCACGCCGCGTCATGATTTGGGTGAAAAACCCTTGCGTTTCAATTGGATGACCCCAATTTGGTTGAGTGTTCACAATCAAGATGTCTTATACTTCGGCGGCAATCGCTTGTATCGCTCTTTGGATAAAGGCGACAATTGGGAAGCCATAAGCGAAGACCTTTCAAAAGGCGCAAAAAAAGGCAATGTACCCTTTGCAACGCTTACCACTATTCACGAATCCCCTTTGAAATTCGGGTTGCTTTACGTCGGCACAGATGATGGTCAAATGCACATTACTAAAGATGGGGGCAATTCATGGAAGCGCATTACTGAGGGGGTGGTTCAAAACTTCTGGGTGTCTCGCATACAGGCGAGTGCGCATGATAAAGCCACTGTTTACGCTTCTTTGAATGGTTATCGGTGGGACGATTTCACACCTTATATATACATGTCTTCCAATTATGGTGAAACGTGGACACGCATCGGTTTGGATTTGCCCAACGAACCTATCAATGTGGTAAAAGAAGACCCTAAAAATCCCAATATTCTCTATGTGGGCACTGACCATGCTTTATACGTTTCACTTGATAAAGGTAAAACGTTTCAGTTGATGGATAAAAATATGCCTTATACGCCCGTTCATGATGTCGTTATTCATCCACGTGATAAAGAATTAGTTGTCGGTACACATGGACGTTCCATTTTCATCGCCAATGTCGAGCATTTGCAACAATTGACACCCGACGTTTTACAAAAAGACTTAGTGGCTTTTGATGCTAAAAAATTGCGTAACACAGGCTGGGGTAGAAAGGGCGACCGTTGGAGCGAACGCCAAGACCCTAAAGCTGTTCTGCCCATATTCGTTAAAAATGCAGGCTATGTGAAAATCACGATCAAAGCAGGAAAGGATATTGTGTTGAAACAAATCAATCCTTTTGTTCAAAAAGGCATTAATTATGTTGAAACCGATGTGCTTTACGATGAAAAACAGACCCCTCAGTATGCGGCATGGTTGAATGAGAATAACAAAGAAAAAGACGCTAAAAAGATAGACTTGAAAAAGGCAGAAGATGGAAAGTTTTATCTTCAAAAAGGACACTATACTGTTGAATATGAAAAAGATGGGGTGAAAACGGAGAAAGAATTAATCATTGAATAGTTGTTTTTCACACGAATTACTCGAATTTTCACTTGAATCAGGATTATGCGAATAATGGTTTAAAAAGCCCCTTCCCGATTGTTTCGGGATGTACCATGAGGGGTGAAATATTGGTAAAATCGGATACTCTCCCTCTGTTTTAAAGCCCCTTCCCGATTGTTTCGGGATGTACCATGAGGGGTGGAATAGTGTTGAGTTTACCAATATTTCACCCCTCATGGTACATCCCGAAACAAT
>JAYUQN010000503.1:0-3857 GCA_043756725.1 Saprospiraceae bacterium | reverse complement strand
TCAAATATCTTACCCTAAATCTTTCTAAAATTATCTATTTTTAATTGGTAAATAGCTTTTCTCGTATTTATTCCAGGGCACTTTTTTATGATTGTCTTCTCCGAAATAAGTCATAATTTTTTCAAACTGTTCGGGGGGTCTAAAACCTTGAATAGCTTGAATAATATTAAGGCTTTCGTCTAAAAAGACAATAGTAGGGAAAGACAATTGTCCTTTCAAAAACTCAGCGGCTAACTCATTAAAACCTACGTTGCTTTGCGTGACAAAATGGTAGGTTTTGCTTCTGAAATTAATATCGTTGCGCTGTTCTGCGTCAAGTTTTACAGGATAATAATTTTCATTGAGATAGCGCACAATGTGCGGTTGTGTAAAAGTTGCGTTATCCATATTCTTACAGACACCGCACCAGTTGGTAAAAACATCAATAAAAATTTTCCGTTTTTCTTTTTTCAAGAGCGCTTCTGCTTGCTCAATTGAATACCAACGAATAGATTCTACTTGCGCATAAGTGTTTGTAAAACAGCTTGTTACGAATAGATAAATAATGAATATTATCTGCTTATAGTTCCTCATGCCATTAATTAAATTATTTGTAAGTTTCTTAGAACAAAGTAACAGATTAAAGACGTAATTTCCAAAGCGAGACACCTTTTGAGGGGGTACTTTAAGAAAACTTTAACGGCAAATGTTAAAAGTTTTTATAAAACGTTACTGTATTGTCGTCCAACAAAATAGAGTCTTGTTTATAGGATTCCGCTATTTGAGGTGAGACAACACCCTCATGACTTGTGAATCGTCCGTTTTTATTTTTGAATAAAGAAGTTGTGCTTTTGATGACTCTGGCTTCGTCCCAAAGGTTTTTTTCAATAAAACTGTTGAGAAGAGCTGCGCCGCCTTCTACGAGAAGAATGCCTATTTTTTTTGACAAAAGGTCTGTCATAATATTGTTCAAAAGATTATCATCAAACTTTAAATTATTTATTTCAATATTTTCACCTTTTTTCAAAACAAAATTACCCCCCTCTCCTCCGAAAGGAGTCCTTTGGACATAGGAGTCCCTTTCCATAGGAATCCCTTCGGATCGGACAGTATTATCTATGTTAGGTTGTTGCTTTTCACAATAAACGAAAGTTTTCAAGGTATTATCAAAGAGATGTAAGGATGAATCTAAGCGATTTGTGCGGTCTAAAACGATGCGAACGGGCGATTTGCCGAAATAATAACGGTTGTTTAACTTAGGATTATCGGTTTCAGCGGTTTTCCTACCTATCATGATACCATCGCATTCGCTGCGCCATTTGTGGACAAGGCGTTTAGACAATTCATTACTTATAGGTGTTTGTTCATCTATTTTACCTAAAAAACCATCGGCAGTTTCAGCCCATTTTAAAATAATATACGGGCGCTCATGTAAAATATTTGTAAAAAAAGCGTGTGGAGCCTGTTTATTAATAATAAAATTTTCCGATTTGGTGTTATTATTGTCATACAGTATTTTAGCAGGAATGCCATTTAAATGCAATTTCTTAATACTTTGTCCCGCTACTTTAGGGTTCGGGTCTTTAAACGCAACAACAACATGCCTTATATTTTCTTTCAAAATCAAGTCCACGCAAGGAGGGGTTTTTGCAAAATGGAAGCAAGGCTCGAGAGAAACATAAATGGTGGACATTGGTAAAAGATGCCTTTTAGAAGACGGTATTGAAGCCACAGCATTGACTTCTGCATGTGCGCCACCATAATATTGATGCCACCCTTCTCCAATTATTTCATTGTCATAAACAATAACAGACCCTACACAAGGATTAGGTGAAGTGCTGCCATTTCCCAATTGAGCGAGGTCAAAACAGCGTTGTAAATATTTTTTTTCAATTTCACTAAACATTAACATTACATTTGTTGTTTTTCTTAATTAAAAGTATTAATTTTATCGTAGATATGTAAAAAAAAATACTTTTGTTACAGGATAAAAATACTTTTGTTATAGGATTTTTTTTTTTTTAAAAAAAATCGTCTAATAAAATGAATGTATCTACATGTTTTTTTTATTTTTGCGTTACTACTTAGTTCACCTTATGATAACAACATAAATAACAATTTAAAAAATCATAGATCGTGTTAGTAAAAATCAAATTAAAGAATTCTGACGATAATGTTGTCGTTGATGACCACGTTTACGAATTTCTTACAAATGACCCTTATCTGTCTCAGATTAAGTTTGTAGATAATTTGCGTAAACACTCAAGTGGGTGTGTGGTGTTTCAGAAGACTTGGAAAAAAGCCGAAGGGGGCTACAAGACTGAAACTATTTATCTTCACAAGCTGCTCGCAGAAAAGTTTTTAGCGGATCAGCGGAGCAAAGTCAAAAACCTTGTTGGTGCTAAAAATGGTGACAAGTTAGACAACCGTTTGGATAATATCCTTTGGCGGTCTCGCTCTGTTGCCAGTCGTCAGCGTAAAACAAGTAGTAGAGCAGGCTACACAGGGGTTTATCAAGAAAATAACCGTTATAGAGCGGTGATTTCTATAAACCGCAAATCTGTTCATTTAGGTATGTTTGACACGCCTGAAGAAGCCGCTGAAGCCTACAACAAAAAAAGCCGTGAACTGTTTGGCGACGAAGGTAAAGTAAATAAGATTAAAAAATAATCTTATTTAAGGCATAGCAAAGTTAACCGATAAAATAAAACATTGATTGTCAAGGTTTTACCTGTTATTTTCATGTCTTAAACCTTCTTTCTTATTATTCAACAGTTATTAGGTTTATCCTCATAAAGACATTTTAACCTTTATTTTAAAAATAAAAAATTAGCCCTTCTGAAAGTCATTTCAGAAGGGCTTGCTTTATTATTGAAATATAAATCTATTTAATTCTTAGTAGAAAGCGAATCCAATTGTTGTATCATTTCTATGGCTCTTTTATTTGTGGCATCCACAAGCAATGCTTTTTGGAAAAACTCTTTGGCTTTCACAAAATCTTGTTGTGCGCCATAATACATACCGATATAATTATAAGCGGCTAAAGCATGTGGTTTACCTCGATCAGTTGGCTTAGCTTCATAAATTTGAAGCAGTTTTTCATACACTTCTTTGGCTTTCCAAGTGGGTGTGGTATCACTATCCATCTCTGTCAAGGCTCTACCTTTTACACTCAATGGGTCAGTAGATGTCGGTTGTGCTATTGCAAACTTATCAGCGTATATGATTGCCGTATCCCACATTTTAGCTATTTGAGCATTATACATCGCATAATAATAATCATAAGGGTCTATCTTACAAGTGGTTGTTTCTTGCTCAGCTAATAAATCCAAGCCTTCTTTATACTTTTTAGCATCAAAATAACCTCTTATAATAGGAGAATAGAAATCACACAACTTGGTGGAATCCAACTCACCCACTTTTTTATATAGTTTACGAGCTTCGTCCATTTCACCTAAACGCAAAGAAGCTTTGGCAGGAAATTCATAGTCATAATAAACCAAACGGTCTGTAGGCACCAATTCAAATAACTTTTTAGAGGCTTCACGGCTTTCTTGATATAGGATTTTAGCATCGTCACCCATAACGTTTTTGTTATCTATAACTTTTTGGTCTGCTCTTGAGGATTTTGCCCAAGCAATCCAACGGTACATGGTGGTTTGTGTTGGGTCGTCTTTCAAAAGTTTTTCAGCTTCTACAACCGCACGGTCATAATCTTTGGCTTGATAGGTCAAGAAGGTAACAAGACGGCGACGCGCAGAGAAGTCATTACCAGCAAGGGGAATATATTTTTCAAGAGCGGGCAATACTTTGTCATACTTTTTAGTATCCATATAAAGCTCTATCAAGTCTTTATAGATGGGTGCATATTGATTATT
>JAYUQN010000502.1:0-10918 GCA_043756725.1 Saprospiraceae bacterium | reverse complement strand
TTTTTAAAGTGTTTTCAATAAAGTTCAAAGTATTATTTTTCGGTTTTTATTTTTGAAATCAGAATGTTATAGTTCAATGAAAAACATAGTTAAGTAGTGAAATAAAACAACAATGTGTTTTACTTAAAGCGCAATATGCATGATAGTTTTTAGCTAAGATCGGAAAGTCATTTAATACGCCCTCAATCCCCCTTAAATCGGGATGTAGAATATTTTAACCCCATAGTCAAAACACAATCATATTTTGAATACAAATAAGGTTAAAGCTGTTAACTAAATAGTTAAATATATTGCTGAGTAACAACAGCAAAACTACCTGTGTTTTTAACCAAACAGTTAAATGAAATAAATGATAAAATGGAGATCGGTAAAGAAGAAGCGAGAATAGATAGCGTATTAGCGTTGCTATCTATTTCAGCTTTGTGTAATTTGGTACAACATAATGTTGTTTTTAGATTCGTATCACAATCGTAATACAGTTCTTGTCATTCTGCAACAATCGATGGGATTTATTTTCAAAAAAGTAATAAAATACTAAACAAAAGGTAGAGAATATTCACACAATTATTTTTATATGATTTAAAAGGTAACGAATTCTTAGATTCAAATGAGTGTGTACTATATTAGTGACCAGCGCATACCCGATTGCTCAAGTCTTTTTTTGACTAAATGGCGCGGCTTCTACTAAAGCAGAACTTATTGGATAATCTGTAAATTTGTGGCTCAAAATACTGAGGGGGTTATTTCAAACGTTTTACAGGAAATGATTACTTTTGCCCAAATTGAAAAAACTATAATTTTTTATGAAACAAATCTTGTTCTTCTTTATCTTTTTAATGCAACTACCTGTTAATCCTTTGAGTGGTCAAACCGTAACAGCTGATTATTTGATGGGCAAATTTGACCCTTCAAAACATGCCGATTTTGTCTTAATTGATAAAAAATATGCGACTAAACCCGATATGTATTTACGGAAGGAAACGTATGAAGCCTTCAAAAAAATGGCGACAGCCGCTGAAAAAGAAGGTGTTGTTTTTACTATTCTCTCTTCAACCCGCAATTTTGACCATCAAAAAGGAATATGGGAAAGAAAATGGATTGCTTTAAAAGATAAAACGGCAGAAGCTCGGGCAAATAAAATTTTACAATACAGTGCCATGCCCGGCGCCAGTCGCCACCATTGGGGAACCGATATTGACCTCAATAATTTGTCTAATCCTTTTTTTGAAAAAAATGGCGGTAAAAAAATATATGATTGGCTCGTAGCTCATGGACATGAATATGGATTTTATCAACCCTATACCGCAGGACGTAAAACAGGCTATAAAGAAGAAAAATGGCATTGGACATATCTTCCCCTGTCAAAGGATTTTACGGCTATTGCGAGTAAATATCTTAAAAATGATATGATTACAGGTTTTAAAGGCAGCGATATGGCTTTAAAACTCGATATTGTTAAAAATTATATTTTAAGCATTAACAAAGACTGTTTGTGATATTATGTTTCGATTTGAACACTCTATATACCTTTATGCGTTAGCGTTGGTTCCTATGCTAATTCTTTTTTTCTACTTGACCCGAAGGGCAAGACGGCAAGTCTTATTGCGTTTTGGGGATGAAAAATTAGTACATCGGCTTATGCCACAAGTTTCTTTATTAAAGCATCCTTTGAAATTTGGCATATTGTTGCTGGCTTTGGTTTTTTTAATTGTTGCTTTGGCTAACCCACAACGAACAGGGGGTATGAGACGTGAAAAAGTGCAATCAAAAGCTTCTGACATAATAGTTGCCTTAGATATCTCCAACTCTATGCTCGCCGACGATGTGAAACCCAATCGTCTTGACCGTGCCAGAAGTTTTGCGCTTGATATGATTCGAGAATTGAAAGGCGAACGTATAGGCATCGTCCTATTTGCAGGAAATGCAGACATTCAAATGCCTTTAACAAGCGATTACAGTGCCGCTGAAATGTATTTGAAATCAGCAACACCCAATCAAATACCCTTACAAGGTACTGCTCTTAGTGAAGCCATTGATATTGCAGAACAAGCCTTTCCCAAAGATGGTAAAGCCCAAAAAGTCGTGATTGTTATTTCAGACGGCGAAGACCATGACTCTGAAGCCCTTGACCGTGTAAAAGCAGCTCATAAAAATGGTATGTTGGTTTTCACAATTGGTGTTGGTACTTCTGAAGGCGGTTTTATGCCAATAGACTTCAACGGATTGCAAGATTACAAACGAGATGAAAAAGGGCAACCTATAAAAACCAGTTTAAATGAAGCAATGTTAAGGGATATGGCAACCACAGGTGGTGGCGATTATTTCAATATTGCTAACACCTCAGGCGTAATTGCAGCGCTAAAAAGTAGAATTGAAAAAGTTGAGAAGAGAGATTCGGAATTGAAATCTATCCTTGTTTCAGAATCGTATTTTCAATGGCTTTTACTGCCTTGCCTTCTTATTTTAATCCTTGAATTTATGATGCCTTATCGTAAAAGCCGATGGGAAACAAAGGATATTTTCAAAGTGTAAAAGCTTTAAAAACCGACTAAAATTGCACCTCGCAATCCGAATAAGTCGAAAGTTTTTTTAACCTTATTCATGTCTTTATAATAAAACCCTTCCGTTTGAGCCACTATATGCTTATTGAAGCGATATTCTATACCGCCATTTAGGAGTGCAATATTCATAATATCTGCACCCCCTTGCAATTCGGTCTTAGAACTGTATTGTTTAGCAGTTGATAAATGAGTAAATGTATATTCTGCATTATAAGGTTCAATCCTCATAGCCGTATAGGATGTTCCGACATAAGGTTGCCATCTGCTATTTTGATTTAAGACATATTTAACCCCAATTGAGCCAAGATACAACTTTTGAGAGCCTACTATACTATTTAAAACAGATGTGTTAGGGTCGAAATAATTGGGTTTTGGAGGCAAATTGTAGCGATTATCCAGCCATTTAATATTGAAATTATACGGGCAATAATCTGCTGAAGCTGTTACACGCCAGTTATTGGTGAGTGCATATTCTATTTTTAACCCTATTTGATAACTTTTTTCATTACGCCCAATTTCAAGTCCATCTTTATTAAACCAAAGCGTATGATAATTGACAAATCCCGCACTTGTGCCAAAGTAAAAACGGTTTGTTTTTTTATTTTCTATAATGGGCGGTGATGTTGAAACGGTATAATTCAATAAAATTATTTCTGGTTTGGCTTTCTTTTCTTCAACAACCCTTCCTTTTAAAAGTGGTAATTTTGCTAAGCTAACTATGTTATTTTTGGGCTTTAGGGTTTCAAAATTATCTTTTTGAACATCTTTATTTTCAATTTCATTCCTATTATTATTATTTATTACCACAAACGATTTATCAAGATTCGATGTGGTTTTTGTTTCAAAAAAAGCTTCTGATACTGAGGGGGAGGTATGGGTTGAAAACAAGAGTTGCTCTTTTCTTTGATTGAGTGTAGAGGATAAGTTTTTATCCACACTTTTGTTCGATGATGAACGGATATAGATCGTATCTGTTTTATAAATATATTGCGTTTGAATAATGGTATCGCGCTTCAAAAGTGTCGTTTTTAATTCTTTTAATTCATTACGCAATATCACATTTTGTTTTTCAGATTGATTCATTCTCATTAAAGACCATACATTGACACCCAAAAGCAGCAGCAAAAAAGGCAAGAGCCACGCCAAACGACGGTTTTTTATACCGTCCACTCCTTTCTTTTGGTCGTGTTTATCAAGTTGTAAAGCCAAAGCTTCCCAACTTCTTTCATCTATTGGCAATGATTTTTCCTCTTTTAATTTCTTAGAAAAGATTTTGTCAAAATCCTTATCGTTCATTCTTTAATTCAGTTTTATAATACTATAAATTAATGTAGTTGGGACATCTATTTTACACAAAAGAGTAGTAAATAGATTTATCGTCTCAACCGCCAACCTATTTCGTTGGTATTAGTGGTAAGCATAATTTTCAGTTTCATTCTGGCTTTAGCAAGGTTCGATTTTGAAGCTCCCTCGCTGATACCCAATAATTCAGCTATTTCGGGATGTGAATAACCTTCTACAACAAAAAGGTTAAAGACTGTTCGGTATGAAGGGGAAAGAAACTGTACCATTTTGAATATCTCTTCGCGTGTAAGCATTTCCACAACTTCCGTTTCTATTTCTACACTTTGCGCTTGGGATATTTCTACAATGACTGGCTGTTTCTGACGACTTCTGTACCGATCAATGGCTGTATTCACAACGATACGATGTAGCCAACCTTTAAAGGCATAAGTAGGGTTATAATAATCTAATTTAGTAAAAATTTTATAAAATGAATCATTCAAAATCTCTTTTGCTTCTTCATGCGTAGCTGCGTAACGGGCACACACGGTTAGCGCATAACTATAGAAATGCGTATAAACCTTGTATTGGCTCGACCGTTCTCCTTTACGGCAGCCATCTATAAGTTGCGTTAATTCATTTTCCGTCATTTTATATTAATAAATACGTAAATACTGAGGGGGTCGTTGCCTATATAAATTATTTGATAGTAACTCTCGGGTTTGCCCATTTATATAAAATATCAGCCACTAAAGTGCCTATTAATACAAGAATGGCACTAAACATCAAAACCGTATAGACAACTTGCCAATCTTGCTCACCTATGGCATCGAAGGCAATCCTGCCCATACCTTTTATATTGAAAACGTATTCAATAACAAAGGAACCACTTATTAACACTGGAAACATTGTTCCTATGTGTGTAATCAACGGGAAAAAAGCATTTTTCATGACATGTTTTTGCAAAATTCGCCATTGAGTTAAACCTTTTGCACGGGCTGTTCGAACATAATCAAGTGATAAATTATCAAGAACTGCTCCTTGTGTTAATCGTGCAATATAAGCAATTGGATGAATAATCATGCATAAAATAGGCAAAATGAAACGAGATGTGTTTACTAACAAATAATCTGACATTGAAAAAGCCGTATTTAAATTACTTAATCCCGCGCTTGGGAAAATTTTTAAACCAAACTCGGGTGTTGTTAAAAAGCGAATAGCCATTAAAGCAAGCCAAAATGTGGGTAAAGAATAGAGTGCAAAAACTATTTTCATCAACCACTTACCAGAGCGTTTTTGTCTGTTTGCTGCTATGAAGATACCTATGGGTATCCCTATAAAATAGGCTAAAAAAATGGCAGGCATACTCATAATCAGTGTAATACTGAGAGGTATGCTAATTTTTTGCGCAACGCTTCTCCCATCTTTTGCGATACCAAAATTGCCTTTAAAAAAATGAGTAATCCAATGATGATATTGATTATCAAAGCCATACCAATAAAAGGTAGGAATAAAAAGTTTAGAACGCATTGAATTATTTATAATTGATTGATAGTTGTGTTCCAATTCTGTTATTTCATTTTTTAAAACACCCGTTTCGTGTGCAGTTTCCTTTAATTCCCCTAAAAGAAACTGAAGTTTCTCATCATCATCCTGAATCAAAAGTTGTTGTATATTATTATTAAAGCCCAATGAATCGGGTAAAGGCAACTTATTTAAAGTGACCTTTATACTTTGATGAAAAGCTGAAACCTCATCCCAATTACCATATTTTTTTATTAAATTTTCTGCTGTTATACTTTGATCTTTTTTTATTATTTTATAAAAATCGTAAGGAAAAGCCAGAGAAGTAATCGTAAAATAAAATACAGGTTTGTCAAGTCCCAACTCTTTGGCAGTGGATAAATACATATCTTCTGACATAAAGCTTGATGTGTTAGGCTCATTATTGTCGGACATTTGAGTGATAACAATGTCTCCAACAGCTTGTTTACTCAATCCGAATACTATAAAAGAAATAACCAACAAGGTTGGAATAAAAAAAGCCAATCTTCGAAACAGGAATTGGATCATTTATTATAAATTTTTACAAAAATAAAAAAAAAAGCGAAAGGTGAAGCATTTATTGCACCTTTCGCCTATTGAAATGATTCTAATTTTAGCAGAATTATTTTTTCAATTTAAATGTATTCGGTAAAAATCCAGGACGACGTATCATAACTGGAGCATCAAATCGTTTATGGATAGCAATTCGTTCTTGGCGAACAAGAAGAAAAACAGCAGGTTGCTCTTCATAAATCAAGGCTTGAAATTGTTTATAAAGTTCGTTGCGTTTTTCTTCGTTTAATTCATTACGTATTTGGTCAATAAGTACATCAGCTTGCTTATTTTCAAATTGAAACCGATTAGCACCATCTGGGGTATTACTTGTACTATGCCAAATTTCTTTAGGGTCATCAATATCTGGAGAAAAACCCATACCATTATAAAAAATATCATAGTTCCGTTTCTTCAAATTTTCCATCATTACAGGCGATTCAACGGGTTCAAGTTTAATTCCTACGCCTGCCTTTTTAGCGCTTTCTTGCAGCATTAAGCCAATATTTTTAGTTGATTCATTGTTTGCAAAAACATATCTTAACACTAATTCTGTGGTTTTGCCGCCTATTTTTTTATCCACAGTTCCATCCCCATTGCTATCTTTCCAACCTGCTTCAGCCAAAATGGTTTTGGCTTGTTCTATATTGTAAGGTATAGCTTGTAAATCTTTGTTGTAATAAGGACGTTGTGGCAAAAAAGGTGATACGCAAGGTGTTCCTAAGCCGCCTGCAATGTTGTTAATAATACCATCTACATCAAAAAGGTGAGCAATTGCCTTTCGAGTACGTTTGTCTGACAATTTAGCATCTTTACAATTGAAGCCAACCAAAGATAAAGACAATGTAGGAAAAGTTGCAAATTCATATTGAGACAACAGCCTTTCATCTTTTTTCATGATCGTAAAATCTTTAGCAGGAATTCCATATATAGCATCCAATTCTCCATTTTGTATTAACGACATAACCGCAGAAGGGTCTTTTATAGGCTTATAAATTATTTGGTCTGGCAGTGCTGTCATAAAAGGTGAAGAAGTTGCAAACTTTTCACCCCACCAATTGGCTTTCTTTTTAATAGAAATACTTTGCCCACTAATCCATTCATCAAAACCATAAGCACCACAACCCACAATACCTCCTTTTTCACGAGAATATTTAATACTTTGAAAAGTCGTAGCAAATTTTATCAATTTTTCATCTTCTTTTTTTATTGTATCTTTTGCTGCTTTCCCTAAATCTACAACAGTATAATTTTTTAATATCCCCTCAGTATCATAGATATATTCGGGTAATATGGGGAATGTACTGCTTTTGGTTTCAGATAAAATATATGTTTTATCACTGAAAATAGTAAATTTCTTAGGATTTTGAGCATCTAAAGTGATGTCCTTGATAAAATCTAAGCCACTTCGTAGATTACTGGCACCTATTTTTTTATTCAATATTGTTTTCACTGTGAATAAATAATCAGTGGCAGTAACAGGTTTTCCATTATCCCAAACGGCTTCTTCTCGAATTTCGAAGGTATAAGACGTACCTCCCTTATATTTGCCCGTATCTAAACGGACTACTAAGGGTCTACTCTTAGCCAAAACAGGCGTAATATCAAGCGTTTTAGGGTCATACTCTAAAAGAGGCATAAAGATTTGGCTTGTAATGAGAATAGAGCTGACATCTTCTGTAATAAGAGGGTTAAACTTGTCAGGCTCTGTGGGGGTACGAACTGTAACAATATTACCTCTGTCGTTCTCAGGTTTGCAAGAAATGATGCTGAAAATGAATATGGCAACAATCAACAGGTGTATATAATTAGGGCGTTTTCTATGCATAGCGTAATAGTATGATTTATACGTTAATTTAAATTTAATGAAATAAATGAAGTTCAAAATTAAGTCTTTTTTACATTATAAAAACGCATTTCATCGAATAATTATTTTTTATATGTATTTATTAACGCTTTAATTCAACATGTTTATCTATTTCAAACAGATTTATTCCGTATTTTTTACGGCTATACAAAGAATTAGTTTAGGGAATATTACATAGCAATTATTAAAACTGCGCAGAATCGCTTACTTTATTTTTATCCAAAAGAAAGTACCCTTGTTTTTTAGAGGGTACATTTACTTGTACAATGTTTTTTTGGTCGTTAAAAACTTCTGTCAAAATTTTGTTTTCAACAAATATATTTCGTATTTCTTTCACATTCTTTATTTCCAAATAAATCCATAGGGCTTGTTTATCAGATGTGGTTTCTTTACCAACCCACTTATAAATTCCTCCTTTGTTATTAAGTTTTACATTGAAATTACTTTGCAAATATTTAAAAATCAAATCATTAGATTGATGTGCCTCTCGTTCTGTACCCACAAAGAGTTGTTTATGCCCTTGTTTTTCCAACCCGACTTCAAGGTCGTCAATAAAAATATGCATTGTTATTTGCATGGACTTTTCTTTAGGATTAAACATCATATCCGTTTTAGATATATGAAATGAATGAAAAATTTTATCCGTTACCATAGTTCCGCGTTCTGAAAAACTAAAAGATACATTAAATATGAGAAAAAATAAATATTTCATTTATAGGATATTTTTGAAAATAAGATTAAAATTAAGGGTGATTAAAAATCTTTATGTTGTGTTGGAAAATAAGAAAAACATCAATATATACAGTTTTGGAGAACCTATTGCTTTTTTTAAAACGTTTCAAAATGACATATTTATACGTATCTAAAGATATTTTTGATAATAAACTTATAAGATTTCTAAAATCCTCATAGGTTTGTGAGAAATTGTCGCATCCATGCCCACCCATTGTGCTCAAATAAAAATTTTTGGTATCCGTCATCACGGACCTGGCTCAGCAAAATGTCTCATCAAAGCATTTGACGAATGGCAACCCGATTACATATTGGTGGAAGGGGCACCCGATGCTGATAATTTGATTGCCCATGTTGCCAACGAAGGTTTGAAGCCGCCTGTCGCGTTATTGGTCTATAATCCAAAAGACTTACAACAGGCTTCTTATTTCCCTTTTGCAGAGTTTTCCCCAGAATGGCAAGCCATGAAATGGGCTTTGAAAAAACCTATACCTGTTTCATTTATGGATTTGCCCTTGTATCTTAGTTTTTCTGTTGAAAACAAAAAAAATACTGTGCCACTCATTGGTTTTCAAGAAAATGACAAGGACGCCCTTGAAAAAGATGAAAATACTGAGGGGGGTCTTGATTCAAAAATTTCAAATCCAAAACCCAATATTCAGAAAGACCCTTTGCATTATTTAGCTGAAATAGCTGGCTATTCCGATTCGGAGCGTTGGTGGGAAGTTACATTTGAGCAAAATGATAATCCTATTGAGATTTTTGAAACCATCCTGGATATGATGTCGGTTTTAAGACAGGAATTAAAACGAACTGAAAGCACCGAAACCCTCTTGCGGGAAGCCTATATGCGAAAAATTATTCGCTCAACTCAAAAAGGCGGTTTCCTTAAAATAGCGGTAGTCTGTGGCGCATGGCATGCTCCCGTTTTAGCACAAATTCAAAGTTTTAAAGAGAAAACAGATAACGATATTTTAAAAGGACTTAAAAAAGTAGCAACTGAAACCACGTGGGTGCCGTGGAGCTATGACCGTTTGAGCCGCGACAGTGGTTATGGAGCAGGTGTTGTTTCACCAGCTTGGTATGAATTGCTTTTTGGCAAACGCCCTAACGCAACAGTGCGTTGGATGACAAAAGCTGCTCGATTGTTGCGTAAAGAAGATCTTTCAGCAAGTTCAGCACACAGTATAGAGGCTGTTCGTTTGGCTGAAACATTGGCTATACTGAGGGGGCGTTCCATTGCTGGTTTAGATGAATTAGAAGAATCGGCTTTGAGTATTTTCTGTGAAGGTTACGATACCTCCATGAAAATGATTCGTGAAAAATTGGTAATTGGCGATGTTATTGGGCGTGTGCCGCCTGAAATTCCACAAGTACCATTGCAGCGTGATTTGGAAGCCAGCATTAAAACAGCACGTCTTTCAAAAGAGTATTCAACCACTCAAGCGGTCACAAAAGAATTGGATTTGAGAAAAGAAACTAATCTTTATGCAAGTCATCTTTTGCACCGTATCATCTTACTCCATATTCCGTGGGGTAAGCCCATGAAAGGTTCGCGTTATAGATTAGGCACTTTTAAAGAAACATGGAAATTACTTTGGAAACCTGATTATGCCATTCGCATTATAGAAGCTGCACAATGGGGCAATACTGTTGAAGAGGCAGCGATAAATTTTGTTGTAAAAAAAGCAGATACTATAACCACATTGGCTGAACTGACCGAATTGGTAGAAAATGCCTTAAATGCTGACCTAAAAGCCACAATTCCTAAACTTGTTAGAAAACTGCAAGAAATGTCTGCCTTATCAGAAGACGTTTTGGCGTTGATGGATGCTTTACCCGCTTTGGTCAATATTGTAAAATATGGCAATGTACGAGGCACCGATACCAAAGCAGTATTAGATGTCATTGACGAATGGATACCCCGCGTATGTATTGGTCTCCCTATGGCTTGTGTCAACAACGACGAAGAGACGACCGAGTTGATTTTCAACAAGTTGCAAAGTACCAATCAAGCCATTAATTTGCTCAATAAAAAAGACCATACAGAAGTCTGGTTGAAAACGCTACAACAAATTTCACAATTAAAAGATATTAATGGCTTAATCACAGGTGGGTGTATACGTATTTTATTCGATAAAAATATATTTGATATTTCACGCACAGCTATCGGTATGCGGTATGCACTTTCTCGTGGAAGCGAAGTTCGTTATGCCGCTTCATGGCTCGAAGGATTCTTGAATGGGAGTGGTTTATTACTAATTCACAATGAAGCTTTGTGGCAAATATTGGATGAATGGGTCGAAGAATTGGAAATGGAACGACTTCAAGAACTTTTACCAATATTACGGCGAACTTTCGCAAATTTTTCACCTTC
>JAYUQN010000501.1:0-3860 GCA_043756725.1 Saprospiraceae bacterium | reverse complement strand
TTCAAATTTTTGCGTAGCTCTCTTATTGCCGATTGACTATAAATTCGATTTTATATCTATGTATAACTCATTGATTTTGTAAACTTAGCGAATTGCTGTTCATTAATAATTTTATGGATACACAGTCGCACCTCGATTATTTCTTTCTCTATTTTTTGCCTCCTCTTTCAATTCTTTAGAAAGCATACCGATTCCTACACCATAATCAATATAGGACATATTTACACCAACTCCCATTTGGGCAATCAATCACTTATAAAAACAAAAAACAGAACCCCCACAGTAGCAGCACTCTTTTTCTATGCACCTTACTGTGGGGGTTGCCGTATTAGATAGGTCACGCCGGTCAGAGACCGACTAATAGTAGGTGGCGGTTCTACAGAACCTAACCAGCACAGCCGTTCGTTTGTCTAAGACCCTGCGCCATCTGTGATTCACTTATCTAATTCATGTGTTCTTTTGACTAACTTCCTGTGCCAGCAGTATCATTTGTAAGAATAAGTATGAAAATCAATTCTTGATAAGGTATCTCGAATGAATATAAGACTCCAAAAATCATCGCTATTTTCAGAAGCTTTAAGATTAATAGTATATGAACATCTATTACATCCTCGATTATAAAACGCTTTGGATTTTATATGTTCTGAAAAATTTTTAAATAAATCAAGCCCTGTTGTTTTATTGTTTAAAACAATTAGAGGATGATAAATACTAATATTACTGTTTTTTAGGTTGATTGATGAGAACGCTAATACTTTTTGATTGGATTCATAAATTGCGTTTTTAAAGTGAAACCTTTTTAAATTAGATTGGGTTTCATTAATAAAAAGAGTTAAATCTGTTTCTTTATCCAAATCCTCAATTTTTATTGCTTTACCAAAAACTTTTTCAACATCAAGTTGAGCTGCTATAAATGGAAGCACATTATTAATCCTAATTGAATTAGGGCTTAAAAACTCCTTTGAGTAATTATCAATATTAAGGCATAAGTTTAAACAACTTTTGTTGTCACCGTTCTTCGTATCGTTGATATTGTTACAAGAAATAACAAGAGTAATTGAAAAAAAATAAAGCAATTTGAAAAAAAGATTATTCATTTTAGATTAATTTATTATGTGATTTTTTAAGACTTATTCATCCCAAGGATAAAGTATCATATTAGGAGGTGGCTGATTTAATTGATTTTGATAAGATGGGTCAGACATCCTATTTGGATCACCGTGTGAAACATCAAAGCCCCTACTTTTATTTATACCCATAGCTTTATAATAGATATTGCTTGCTTGAATTGCATTAACACTATTGTCCCAACTTTTTATAAATGGATTCCCACCATGTCCACCTAATTCATGAGCTAATAATTCTTCGGGTGAATCGCCACTTACTGAATTCATGACCACTAAAGAATATGTTCCTGAACCAAGTTTAACTATATTGTCATCATAATTATAAGTACTTGAAAATCCACCACCATAATTTCCGTCAGCTTGACTAATGGATTTGATACCATTCTCATTTGTATATTCTGCAACATTTTTTGCTGAATTCTCTGATATTTTTTCAGAACGATACCTAACCTCAACAGCATGTACAGTTTTATCATTAATAGCATTCATATACCCTTTTGCAAGCTGCTTTTGCTCTCTTGTTAGATTCTTAGTAGCTGATTTAAAATCTTGTCTGCTGATTGGCAGAAAAGTTTTCCCATCTTTTCCTAATTTAATAAGAGAAGCAAACCCCATTCCGCCAGCAATTTTTTTTGCAAATGTATTAATTATTATACCCTGCGCCCTTTGAGCTGACTGAGCATCAACACCTCTAGCTGTATCTCCCAACATATCAGCAAATCTAAAAGGGTTATTACCCATCCCAACATAAGTGCTTTCTGAAAAGTTCGGTTTAGGGTCAATCTGCCACCAACGCCCAAGAGTAGCATCATAAGCTCGATAAAAGGCTGTATTCATATCTAAACCAAAATCATTATTCATTTCGATTCCATTAAATTGGTATTTGTTGTCCAATACTGAGGGAGTATTCCCCCAAACACCTTCCATCGCCAAACCAAACGGGTAGTATGAATTCTCTTGTGTCACCTCGCTTGTCTCTCCGCTTAGGCTTTGGGTTATACCTCCATCATTGTTTTTATCGGAAAACATGAGGCGGGTATTGCCAAGATGGTCACGTAGGGCATACTCATATTTCAAAGAGCCATTTATGGTGGTTATGCGTCCTTCGCTGTGATATATCGCTTCTAAAGCTATCGGTACTGAGGGGGTGGTTTTATACTCAATACCACCAACATAATCCTGTATCAAATCGGTTACACCATTATTAACGACCGTTTTCTTTAATTTAGTACCATTGCCATCGTATAAAAAAGCGATGGTGCGATTGCCTGTAAAGGTAATCAAAGTCGGTAAATTTAGGTGGTTGTAGGTGATATTGGTAATGTCCTTATTTTTATCTGTTTTTAGATTGCCATTCGGGTCATACGTATAAAGATAGGTTGGGTCAGTAGGGTTCGTATTGGTAGTCGGTGTTTTGAAACCTTTGGTTTTATCTGAGGCATCAACAACCCTTTTCAAACGATTGCCAGGGCTAAAACCTGCCGTGTTGTTATCATTGTAATAATAAGTCAAGTCGTCAATCATACCAACGGTACAGGAAGTTGCGTTGAGACCATTTCGTTTCAAGGTATTGATATTGCCCCGTCCATCGTAAGTGAGTTTTTCCATGTACTTGTTTTGGTCGTTGGTTTTAGCTCCTGCCGTATTGATTTCAGCATAATTGGCTACGGTCATGCGGTTGAGGAAATCGTATTCAAATGTGTAAACTTGCTTTTCTCTGCCCCGCACTTGCCATACAGCTTGTGAAATATTGCCGTTGCGCTGAGAGATGGCAGTTTGCGTGCCTGCTATTACGGGAGCGTAGGCAGAGTTCGGATTGTCGTAACGCAAATCCAACATAAAGAGGTCGTTGTCATCTAAACTCGTGCTACTATTTAGGGGTGAAGGGGCACAATTTGTTCCTGAAGTGATAAAGCTGCCAGATAACCCCGCTGTGTTGTTGATGCCCGTTAGAAAACCCAGTACATTGTAGCTATAATCCACTTTTTGAAGGAACGGCAAACTACCCACTTTACCCATCTGCTTGGTTTGTACTTGGTTTTTAAGCGTATAATCCATCAAACTCACAATCTGTTCGGGTAGGGCATCGAGTTGGTGTTTCACTTGTTTTAGGCGCAAACCGTTGTCGTAATCCATTGTTTCGTTAATAGTACGAGTCGTGGTAGCATTGGGCTTGTGGGTGCGGGTTTTCAACAGCACATTGTCCGCCAAATCGTAAGTGGTGGTGATTTTTTCACTGAAATTGGTGGCTGAAATCACTCCGCTTGGGGTATAAAGGTGGTTGTTGCTGGATGCGTTATTTACCCGCCCGTAGCTGTCGTAATCAAATAAGGTTTCAATATTGTTTGCACCATTGTTGTAAAAACTTCTGGTGCGTTTTGGTTTACCCAATTCAATACCAGCGGTTGCGCTGCTGTATATGGTAGATGACAAACTGTCAACGATAGCGGGATTACCCACAGGGTCAATATAGGTCAAATAAGGTGTCATACCTGTCGCTGTTATGCGACCATAAGTATCGTAGGTGGTTGCTAACCATTTGAAATTGCTGCGCATATTGCCGTCGTGGGTCAGTATCATCTGGTTGCGCTCGTTGTAAGTAAAGCCCACATAAGCCTGTCCGGGTATGTATTTTTGAATGAGATTGTCGTGCCAATCGTAGGCATAGAGATAATCAATGTCACCTGCGGTAAACCACTCTTCGTATTGATTGCGAACCGTGTAAACCCGTGA
>JAYUQN010000500.1:0-10923 GCA_043756725.1 Saprospiraceae bacterium | reverse complement strand
GCTTAAAAAAGCAAAATGTGTGGCATTGATAATTTTTATCATTTTAAGTTTCGGATTAAACGTTGAAACCGTTGAATCTTTTTCGGTACTTGTTGCCGAAATCAACTCCCAACTACCAACAATCGGAACTGGAATTTGTTTTTTGTTATCACACGAAGTGAAAATTACGCCCGTCAAAAGAAGTCTAATTATTGATTTCATGATTAATATTTTTGTTGCTGTAATTTTTCGTGTTCAATTGTAGAGATGTTGCAGTGCAACGTCTCTACATGGTTCATTTTAACAAGGTTATTGTAAAAAAATGCCCACTTGCACACGAAATATTACAGCAACATATTTTTTCTTTTTAGCTTTACATTTTGGTTTTAAGAAAATAAACTATTTTTTTTTATTAATTTTATTCTTTATTTCATTTAAAACGATCACTATGAAAAAAATATTGGTAAGTATGTTGGTGTTATTTTGTATTTCGACCGCTTTCACACAAGATGAAGGTAAAACCCTGTCTTTTAATTTTTCAAAATCCAATAAAAAATTTAAAACAAAATCGTTAAAAATCACAGAAAATGGTACGCGAGACACGGGGGTTTTATGGGTAAAAACATTTAAAATGCCTTTGAAAAAGCTCGACCCTTTCGTCACTTTCACAGCCCGTTTAGAAGGCAATAATCTGACAGATGAAACCCTTGAAGTTTTCTATAAACGAGACACCGACAAAGAGTGGCTGCCCTTACCCCATTTTCACGAAGGAGAAAGTAATACCCATATTTGGGTCTCTAATATGCTTGAATTGGATAAAACCTACAAAAAAATTGACCTTAAAATCCACATTAAAGACCCTAAAACCTCTATCAAAATCGGGCGTTTTAGGTTTTATTGCCCCGGCAATGTGGGTTCGGGCGATGCTTCTGGAATGGGTGCAGGTGGTAGTAGTTTAGCAGGTTGTGATATACCCCCCTCAGTATCACGGCAAACTTGGGGTGCTAATATGCGCTTGACGGACGCTATAGCTACTGGAACACCGACTTTCACAACAGTTACACACCTTATTGTACACCACAGCGCAGGGTCAAACACAAGTAGTAATTGGGCAGCAACAGTTGCGGCTATTTTTGATTTTCACACCAACTCGAATGGTTGGGCAGATGTGGGTTACAATTGGCTCATTGCGCCCGATGGAACGCTTTTTGTTGGTCGCGGTGGTGGCAATAATGTTGTGGGTGCACACATGTGCGGATTCAATAACAACACAATGGGCATCTGCTTACTCGGCACTTTCACTACCGTTCAACCGACACAAGCCGCTTTGGATAAATTAGCGGCTTTACTCACTTGGAAAGCAATGGATAGTAAAATTGACCCTACTGGCAGTGGGGCTATCAGATCTTATGCTGGAACTATGAATAATATATCTGGACATCGAGATGGCTGCTCGCCTAACTATACGGAATGTCCCGGGGGTATGACCCATACCTTATTGCCAAATATTCGGACGACGGTAAAAAAAGCTGTGACGGCCTGTTTGACAAGCACAAAAGAATTTTCAGACCTCGACTATTTCAAAATTTACCCCAATCCCAACAATGGCAGTTTTACCCTCGAGTTGCGCTTGAAACAAGCACAACCCTTTGATGTGCTTGTTTCAGACGCCATTGGGCGCATCGTTTTTAGTAAAAAAATAGCTAATAATGGTACGGATTTTACTTTGCCTATTGAAATTAAAGACGCTGCACAAGGTTTTTATTTTGTTTCAGTGAAAAATGAACGTCACATTAGGACTGAACGGGTTTTTGTGAAATAACCCTTAATCCTCCCCCTCAGTATTTCCCCCAAATTGATTAGGCTGTACGATATTGCCACCAAAGAACAAAGCGTTCAAAAACAGTTTGTTGGTTCCATACCAAGTTGCACGGAAATTAGGGTTATCGGTGAAAAGTATGACCCGACCTGCGCCTTCAAAAGCCACATTGATGGCTGCTGAATTGGATAATCGTTGTAGCGTTTGCGAATGAACATACCCGCTAATATGGGGTTTTTCAGTATAAACCAAAACAGAATTAGCTGCTCCGAGCGAGCGGTCTAACATGGTATTGCCATTGCGATAGATGGGAATGCGTTTTTGCGAATAGCCATAACCAATGGGGTGCGTAATATCCAATTCTGCTTCAAAAACGGCGCCGCCTGTTTGTTTTGCGCCCTCTACTGTGCTGATGATATCGTAGTTTACACGCGCTTTGTTGCGCATTGTATCGGGACGGGTTTCACGTAATTTTTCATTCGGTAATAGCTTAGATTTTATCGCCCACTCGGTAGCTGTTTTGAGTGTTATAAGTGTGTTGCCATTCGCTATCCAACTTTTAAGTTTTAATGTAAAATTTGAATCCAAAGCAGGTTGATAGGTTCCACCGACCATCACAATCGTATTATAACGGTTGAGATTGAGCCGCGAGACGTTGTAAATATCCACTTTTGTTATCGGCAACCCTACGCGGGTATCGAGCAAATGCCAGATTTCACCCGCTTCACTGCCATTGACACCTGTACCGACAATCATTAATACTTGTGGTTTTTTAGGTGTAAAATGGAAAGACGAACCCAAATCGGGACCATTTTCACTGTATCCCGTATTAATGCTTTCAAAAGGAATACCCGTTTGTTGGGTGATGCTGTTGAGAAGAGCTAACAGAGAATCCGCAGAACGAGTTTGATATTTCACTGGTATTATAAGTGTGCCATAGCCGTAAGTTTTAGATTTTAACGTGAAAGGTTTGGTGGTTACTTTGGTCAAAATACCTTTTTCTTGTAGCATATTCAAAGCTTTTGGGGCATAATAATCCGTCCATTGCATGATATAGGCATAGTTAGATTTGCTTGCATACTGAGGGGGGGCATTTAATTCTTTCACAGTCATTCGACTGCCTTTGTCCGTGAGGACTCCTTTGGAGGGTATTGCCCCTTTTATTTCACCATAATTCAAACCATACGCTAAAGCCAAATTCCAAGTGGAAGCGTCATAAAATAGGCTGTCCTTAAAGCCTGTAGTCTGTTTTTCAAAGATGGAGCGAATCATAAGATTTTGAGCTTGCGCCATTGGAATAATCACAGCTCTCTCTTTTTTATAATTTACCCCCCCTTCAGTAAAATCACTTTCAAGGCGATAAAATTCAATATTATGAAGTAAAAGCATCTGCCAAAACGCGCGATTGCGGTTGACATCCTCGTTGTCACCTACAATATAGGCTTTGGTAAGCGATTTTTGCCCTGCTGCAACCGCATCTGCATAAAACGCCCGTTGATGTTTCAATAGCGTTTCACTTTCGCCAACCGAAGCCCGCACTGTTGCCAAAGCATTGACAAGTTGATTGCGGATGGTGAAAGCAAAAGTTAATATGCCCTGCGCACTTTCCTGTGCATGCCCTCTCGAACTGGCTTGCTCAAAAAGCAAACCCAAACCACCTTGTATATCGGGATAACTCGATCCATAACCGGGATACAAATTATCAAACAATTCTTTGGTGCCATAAAGCGAGCCAATATCATTCATAGCTTCTTCAAAATAACGGGCAAAGCGGGTGTTTAAATCACGATAAACAGATTTTGGAACAAGGTCATTTTCCGCATTTTCTTTAGACGGTTCAAAAAAATGATTAGCGTTTGTGCCCATTTCATGATGGTCAGTGACGACATTGGGTAGCCATGTATGATAAAATTTCAAGCGATTGCGGCTTTCAACTTGTTGCACGAGATACCAATCTCGATTTAGGTCGAACCAATAATGGTTGGTGCGTCCACCAGGCCACGTTTCGTTGTGTTCCCTATCGTTGGGGTCAGCGACGTTGGGCGTGGCTTTGTTTGTATTTGCCCAATGGCTGTGGCGGTCACGTCCATCGGGATTGATAGTAGGTTCGAGCATAATGATGGCATTTTTAAGCCAATTTTTAGTTTCCTCCTCTTCTGAAGTAGCGAGATAATAAGCTGTTAAAAGCGAGGCTTCACCACCTGAAGGTTCGTTGCCATGCACATTATAGCCAAGCCATACGATGACAGGCATATTTTTCACATCGGGTAGCGGCTTAGTAGGGTCGCAAAGGTCAAGATGGGCTTTGCGAATGGCTTCCAAATTGGCTAAATTTTCAGGAGATGAGATGGTGACGATGATTTGCTCACGGTGTTCATTGGTTTCTCCAAATTTCTGAACGCTGACTTTATCGCTTGTACGGTCAAGCTCACGCATATATTCCACCATTTTGTCGTATCGCGTATGGTTGCTACCCATGGGATAGCCCAAAAACTGCTCGGGTGACGGGCTTGTGTTGCCTATTTTTTTATTAGCATAGAAGTAATTGTTTTGTGCTGAAAGGGTTTTACTAAAAACCAGAATAAAGGCGAGAAGGAGAATTTTCCTCATGGGTAGTTCAAATTTGGTGGACAATATTATTTTCAAGGTGAAAGTAGGTTAGTCGAGTTGTATTACAAAATCTTCTTTGTTTTTTTCTCAGATTTTGTGAAATCTTAGACGAACAAACGTATTTGCCACCCAGATGAACATTTATTTAATATGGTGTAAAACGGAGCGTGGAATGGCAGCATTTCCAAGCATAAATGCGATCAAATAAAGTATTTATTTTTAATATCTTAAATAATCAAGTATATAAATTTTTATAAATTATATTTTATAAAAAAATGACTTAATTATCTATCAATCAATTGATTAAAAATATTTATTTATATAATTTATAAAAAATTAAATTTAAATAACATACTTTTACACTTCATTAACAGCGAAATAAGGAGGTATGTATATATCTTTGCATCAAGTTTATTTTTTATAAGAAAAATTTAAATTTATACAATGAAAAAAGTCTTAGTAACCCTATCATTGCTGGCTTTGTTAGTCGGCTTTGTACAGGCTCAAGGAGGTCCAGTGATGACATTAGAAAAAGTTGAAATTGACTATGGCAACATTGCTCAAAACAGTGATGGTGTCCGAATGTTCAAATTTAAAAACACAGGAACCGAGCCGCTCATTATTAAAACCGCCACAGGAAGTTGCGGATGTACTGTACCAAAATGGCCTGACCAACCCATTAAACCGGGACAAACGGCAAGCATTGAAGTTAAATACGCCACAGACCGCTTAGGCACTTTTACAAAAACGGTGACCGTTGAAACCAATGAAAAAAACGGAAAACACGTATTGACGATTAAAGGAAATGTGTACGACAAGAAGTTTGAAAGTAATGTTTCACAGAGTTCTGGAAACAAACGTTAATGTTAAAACTTAAGATTTTTACGCACTGAGATTTTTAGATTTTACGTACAGACGATAACTGACTTTTTAATTTTAAACAACTAAAACATTATACAACGAGTTAAAAGTCCAAACAGCATTTTTAAAGTGAATTGAACAGTGAAATTTGGAATTTATCTGCATAAAATATTGATTAATAATCACTTACGCAATAAATTATAACCCATCTAAAATGTTTAAATTTTGAATAACACTCTTTAACGGTTCATTAACAGCAAAATATTCACGGGCAGACTAACTTTGTATAATAAATTACACTTATTGAAAATTTTTTAATTTAAACAATAAAACATTTTATTCAGATGAAAAAAGTATTCGCAATTCTTGCTTTGGTTGCATTTTTCGGTATAGCGGCACAAGCACAAGCTAAAGTAAGCGGTCCCGTGATGACATTCGACAAAACTGAAATTGATTATGGTACCATCGCGCAAGGTAGCGACCCCCTCCGTAAGTTCAAATTCAAAAATACAGGCACTGCGCCACTTATCATCAAAAGGGCAGAAGGTAGCTGCGGTTGCACAGTTCCTACTTATAAAAAAGAACCCATTGGTACAACTGAAACTTCTGAAATTGAAGTACGTTATGACACACAGCGTGTTGGACCTTTTTCTAAAACGGTTTCTATCTACACAAATGAAGGTGAGCAACCCAGAGTTTTGATTATCAAAGGTGTGGTAAATGCTAAGCCTGTTGAAGAAGGTGTGCCTGCAAGTGCGCCAAGTCTTATCTCGATGCCTAAGCAATAAGTTATAAAACCCGTAGAAAATATTATACAAAAACCTCGTTCTGCTTGCAGGGCGAGGTTTCTTGTTTTATTAGACTTTATTCTCTGGTATTTTATTTTTTAATATCCCATATCTGTTTTTCAATTTCAAGCATACCCACCTGTAATGGATAATTGGAATAAACTTCATTGTCCTCATTCATCCGATACCCTTGTTTCATCGCTTTTTGAGCGGTCAATAAATGCTCTAAAGCTTCCGTTGGGCGATTTAAAGATTTCAATATCAAGGCTTTATGATAATTGGCATCTGGAAACTGTGCATATTGTTTCAGCGATTTATCAAGATAATATAAAGCACGGCTATCGTCTTTCATCAAGTGATTGACCATACCGAGGTAAAATAAATCCACATAATGCGTCCACGCTTCTCCCCTTGCGTTGAGTTGATAATCCACCGATTTTTGAAGGTGTTTTTTAGCCAAATCCAAGCGATTGGTTTCGAGATAGCACAAACCTTTATAAAAATCGTAGGTGTGACACCCCCTCAGTATAAGAGCGTTTTAAAATGCTCCAACTTTTCATCAAACACGACAAAATTAGCCTCAAATCCTTTGCGAATACGCCCTATTTTGGTATCCATTCCAATTGCTTTTGCAGGGCGCACCGTTGCCATTTTTACAGCCTCTTCTAACGATATGCCCACTTCAAAAACAGCATTGTGCACAGCGTCTGCCATAGCAATTGCTGCGCCTGCCAAATTGCCTTCTGCATTCCGATATTCGCCATTTTTTAAAGTGGCATTAAAAGCACCCCACTCAAACTGCTGTTTTTTATGCCCAACAAAAAGCGCATCGGATATAAGAACCAATTTATCTTTCTTGATTTTATAAGCAATCCGTGCTGCTTCGTAGCTACAATGGATGCCATCTAAAATTATGGGCGCAAACACCCCCTCTGTATCTAACACTGCTCCAACCACACCTGCCGCCCGATGTTGCATTTGCGACATGGCGTTGAAAAGATGGGTACACAGTTTCACACCCTTATTAAAAGCATGAGTCGCCTGTGCATAAGTAGCATCTGAATGACCCACAGCTATATGAATACCGCTTGCCAAGAGTTTTTCAATTTGGGCATCCGTGAAAAGTTCGGGCGCAATGGTCATTATTTTTATGACGTCTTTCCCTTCATTAATGATAGTGTCAAGCGCAGCGTCAGTAGGCATTTGAAGATATGCTTTTAGATGGGCACCCCGTCTGAGAGGATTTAAAAAAGGTCCTTCGAGGTGCATGCCTAAAACACCCGATTGTGGGTGTTTTTCCATGAAATCCCGCATCACTTTTACTCCCCTCAGTATATTATCTAAAGGCGAGGTAATCAAGCACGGCATCGTATGGGTTGTGCCTAAAGCTCGGCTTGAATCGGCAATATCTGCCAGTGTTTCGGCTGTAACGGATTGGGTGAAATACCATTTTTCACCGCCATTGATGTGCAAATCTATGAAACCTGCGGAAATATGTTGCCCCTCTAAATCTACTGTTTCACCTTCAAAACCTTCGGGTATTTGGGGTAAAACGGCTTGAATTGTGCCGTTTTTAATTAAAATATGGTGATAGGGTTTGATGGTTTCGCCTGTGTGGACTTGGGCGTTGGTTAAGAGTGTTGTCATTTATGTTGAATTAGGATTTTTTTTATTTGAATTAAGATGCTAAAGATTTTAAAAGATGCTAAAGATGTGCCGAGCGAAACTCAGAGAGCAAACTGGGCATATCCTTAGCATCTTTTAAAATCCTTAGCATCCTAATTCAAGTTAAGACAAATATTTTCCCACAATCGGCATCCGACGCCCCGTGCCAAATGCTTTCGAGGATATCCGAATCACAGGAGCCGTTTGTTCTCTCTTAAATTCATTGATATTGACCAAACGCAAGATGCGGGCAACTAATTTTTCATCGAAACCCATCGCAATCAACTCTTTAGGTCCTTGACGTTTTTCAATGTATTGATATAAAACTTTGTCTAAAATATCATATTCGGGCAAGCTGTCAGAATCTTTTTGATTAGGGCGCAACTCCGCAGACGGTGGTTTTGTGATGGTACTGAGGGGTATCACTTCGCTGTCTTTATTGATGTATTTTGCCAATTCATAGACTTGCGTTTTATAGACATCGCCCAAAACCGCTATTCCACCGCACATATCGCCGTACAAAGTGCCATAACCGACTGCCATTTCAGACTTATTGGACGTATTGAGTAAAATATTGCCAAATTTATTGGAAAACGCCATGAGCATCATACCCCGAACTCGGGCTTGTATGTTTTCTTCTGTAATGTTGGAAGGCATACCGAAAAAGTGGGGTTTCAAAACGCCCATATACGATTCAAAAACGCTTTCGATGGGGACAATATCGTATTGGATGCCCAATTTTTCAGCCAATTGGCGGGCATCGTTTACAGAGTGGTCGCTGGAATATTGGGAGGGCATTAGAAGGCAGCGGACATTGTCTGCGCCTATTGCTCTGGCGGCTAAAGCCGCCACTACAGCGGAATCGATGCCGCCTGATAAGCCGAAAATCGCTTTTTTCAAGTTCATTTTTCTGAAATAATCTTGAATTCCCACTATTAAAGCATCGTGGATCAATTGGATGGTATTGTCTTTGGGTTGTTGTTTTTCAATACCCCCCCTCAGTACGGCGTCCAAATCATAGACTTTAAGGCACTCCTCAAAAAATGGCATTTCATCAAAAATCTTTCCATCGGGTGAAATGACCAATGAGCCACCATCGAAAATGACATCCGTATGTCCACCCACCATATTGCAATAAAACATAGGCACTTTATAACGTTCCACATTAGAACGGACGGTGTGCAGACGTTCACCTGCATGGTCGTAAGCGAAGGGCGAAGCAGAAACGTTGATGATAAATTCTGGCTTTTGGGGCATCATGTGATCCATCGGGCAGATTTTATACAAAGGGTTTTCATTGCCTACATTCCAAATATCTTCACACACTGTGAGCGCTATTTTTTTTCCTTTGAAATTCAAAATTTTCCATTCGTCGGCAGGTTCAAAATAGCGATATTCGTCAAAAATATCGTAAGTCGGCAGCAATGTTTTATGCTGCACGTGCTTTATTTTACCGTCTGCTAAAAAATAAACAGAGTTAAAAAGGTCTTTTCCTTCTGGCTTTGGATTGCGAGAAGGCGAGCCAACGACAATGGCAATGCCTTTCGCCATGTCCGTCAAAGCTTCAACGGACGCGTACGATTTTTTAATAAAATCATCAAATTCTAAGAAATCTCGGGCTGGATAGCCGCAAGTAGCCAATTCGCCAAAAACGACAATATCGGCTTTCAAAGCCTTAGCTTTTGTGACCATACCTTGCATTTTTTCAAGGTTGCCTTCGAAATTGCCGATGTGGTAGTTGAGTTGAGCGAGTGCGATTTTCATATTTTTATGTATGATTGGGTGATTAGAGATTTTTATAAGCGATTGAGGCAATAAAAATTGTTTTTTTACCCCCCTCAGTATTTTTCAATTTTTTCCTTTATTTTTGTCGTAAAATTAATATGAAATGTCAGCAACAATAGAAAAAAGAAATTTAAATAAAAAACAAGAGTTTAAAAATTACTTGCTTGATTTTTTACAAGAAGATTACGCTTTTCGTCAAAAGGTGCATCAATTTACCGCCGTCTCAACCTTTGCCACGTCGTACTAAAGAAGACTGGAAAGCTTTATCGGCAGCAAACAGCATTGATTGGTCGGATATTAAAAACTTACAACAATTATTTAACGAAACCGATTAAATCAAACTATTGAAAACCAATGATTTACATCTTAGACTCAAACATACTTTTATATCTTGTTGGTCAAAACGTCTCCAAATGATAGCCCCTTCAGTATTTTTCACGTTTTTCAATATTTTATATTATTTTGTAAAAAATAATTTGAAACCCTACATAAAATAGTTGCTCACAGAGTTACACAGAGTTTTCACAGAGTTAAATACTTATAATACGCTTTTTTTTTCATCTAACTCTGTTAAACCTCTGTGTAACTCTGTGAGCAATTACTTTATGTAGGTTTTAAAAAAAAATAAATAAAACATGAGCCGTTTAATTTTAGAAGGCGATGAAAAACAGATAGCCTTGTTGCTTCAATTGGCTGAAAGCATGACTGATATAGATATTGTCGAACATATTCCTGAAGCAGCCAAGCCAAATATTGCTGATGAAAAATCACCTCTTTACTGGCTTGACCAAATCCGCAATAGAGGCGGCTTGTCTTATGTTATTCCAAATCCTTCTGAATGGCAACGTGAAATTCGTAACTTGGATAAGACCTTGTATGGTCGAGATTAAGTATAAAATATTATCGCTTACACAAAGCCCGCAACTGCTCTTTACTACCATTAAAAACATTAAAATCTATTTTTTCACTAATCCCATTACAACGCGCTTGCTCACTGGTTTGCCAAAAATGCCATTGTCTGCCGTCGGGTAGTTTTACGTTTTTATTGTTCTCATAGTTCGCTATCCATATCTTATAATCGGGAAATTTGTCTTTTATATAGCGTTTGTAGTAATCGAGGTTGCAATATATGAGCGGTTTCACGCCCGTTCGCTCTTCTACTATCATAAGCCACGTGGCGACCCCCCTCAGTATATCGTCTTTTGGGAGCTTGGCATCATCCGTATTTTTATCATTTTCAACATCCAAAACAGGCGGTAAATCACCCGTTTCAATTTTCACCGTTTTCAAAAAAAATTCTGCTTGCAGACTCGGGTCTAAATCGTAGCGATAAAAATGATAGACCCCCCTCAGTATGCCTGCCGATTTTGCGCCATCCCAATTTTGATTTAGCTGAAAATCCACCAAATCCAAACC
>JAYUQN010000499.1:0-3863 GCA_043756725.1 Saprospiraceae bacterium | reverse complement strand
CATCTGGAACGAATTTCATAATCCAATGGGTTTTAACCCATTGAAGGTGTTATTTATAGCACAATGGGTTAAAACCCATTGGATTATTGCACTAATTTTATTCAATAAAAGCGGCATTTTACCCCGTTTCATGTATAAAAAATTTTCATTAACAATGTTTTATATGCCTAAAATATTATTTGAAATAGTAAAAGCCGCATATTCCCTTGTTAAACGTTTGAAAAGTTCTAATTCATACAATTTTGTACACATTTTATACGAAAAACCTATTAGTTTTCCAAAAACCTTATAGGTTTGTGCAAAATTAGCATTTCAATGCCTATCAATTCAGCTCAAATAAAAATATTTGGTATTCGCCATCATGGGCCCGGCTCTGCGAAATGCCTCGTCAAGGCTTTTGATGCTTGGCAACCCGATTGCATCCTCGTTGAGGGTGCGCCAGATGCTGATAATTTAATACATCATGTTGCTAATGAAGGATTAAAACCGCCTGTGGCTTTATTGGTCTATAATCCAAAAGATTTACAACAGGCTTCTTATTTCCCTTTCGCAGAGTTTTCACCCGAATGGCAAGCCATGAAATGGGCTTTAAAACAAGCCGTTCCCATTTCATTTATGGATTTGCCTTTATCGCTCGGGTTTTCAGTTGAAAGTAAAAATAGTTCTATCCAACTTATTGATTTTGAAGAAAAAGATGACACTGGCTTTGAAAATGATGAAAATATTGAGGAACGAAATCCCGACTCAATCGGGACGGAGGGGGGTAATAATTCTGAAATCATAAATCCAAAATCCAAAATCCAAAACGACCCTTTGCGTTTTTTGGCTGAAATAGCGGGCTATTCCGATTCTGAAAGGTGGTGGGAAATTACTTTTGAACAGAACGATAATTCTATTGAAATTTTTGAAACTATTCTTGAAATGATGACAGTTTTAAGAAAAGAATTAGATAGAACTGAAAGCACAGAAACTTTGTTGCGAGAAGCCTATATGCGCAAAATTATTCGCAAGGCTGAAAAAGACGGTTTTCATAAAATAGCCGTCGTCTGTGGCGCATGGCACGCACCTATATTAGCACAAATCCAAAATTTCAAAGAAAAAACAGATAACGATAGTGTAAAAGGGCTGAAAAAAGTAGCCACTGAATCAACATGGGTTCCGTGGAGTTATGACCGTTTGAGCCGTGACAGTGGTTATGGGGCAGGCGTTGTTTCACCAGCTTGGTATGAATTGTTATTTGGAAAACGCCCATACGCCACCGTACGATGGATGACAAAAGTCGCTCGTTTGCTGCGCAAAGAAGACCTTTCAGCCAGTTCAGCCCACAGCATAGAGGCTGTCCGTTTGGCTGAAACGCTGGCTATACTGAGGGGGCGCTCCATAGCGGGTTTAGATGAATTGGAAGAAGCGGCTTTGAGCATTTTTTGTGAGGGCTACGATACGCCGATGAAACTGATTCGTGAAAAATTAGTCATTGGTGATGTTATCGGACGTGTGCCACCTGAAATCCCTCAAGTGCCTTTGCAGCGTGATTTGGAAGCCCGTATTAAAACAGCCCGTTTATCAAAAGAATATTCAACATCCGAAGCACTCACAAAAGAATTGGATTTGAGAAAAGATACCCAACTTTTGGCAAGCCATCTTTTACACCGCCTTGTTTTGCTTAATATTCCTTGGGGTAAGCCGATGAAAGGCTCTCGCTACAAATTGGGCACTTTCAAAGAAATATGGAAACTCCTTTGGAAGCCCGATTATGCTATCCGCATTATCGAAGCCGCACAATGGGGAAATACGGTAGAAGAAGCCGCTCTAAATTTTGTGATTAAAAAAGCAGATACGCTTACCACTTTATCCGAGCTAACTGAATTGGTAGAAAAAGCTTTGAATGCCGAACTCACAGCCACAATTCCAAAACTTGTTAAAAGACTGCAAGAGATGTCTGCCTTGTCGGAAGATGTTTTGGCTTTGATGGATGCCTTACCGAGTTTGGTCAATATTGTGAAATATGGCAATGTGCGCGGCACAAATGCCGAAGCCGTAAAGGCTGTTATTAACGAATGGATTCCGCGGGTGTGTATAGGTTTGCCTTTGGCTTGTGTAAACGGTGATGAAGAAGCGACTGAATTGATTTTCAACAAGTTACAAAGCACCAATCAAGCCATTAACCTGCTCAACCAAAGCGAACATAAAGCCTTATGGTTAAAAACAATGCAGCAAATTTCAGAAGTAAAAGATATAAATGGCTTGTTGGTTGGGGGTTGTGTGCGGATTTTATTTGATAAAAATATATTTGATATTTCAAAAACAGCCATACGAATGCGGTATGCGCTCTCGCGGGGAAGCGAAGTGCGCTATGCTGCCGCATGGCTCGAAGGCTTTTTGAACGGTAGTGGATTATTGCTTATTCACAACGAAGCCTTATGGCGCATATTAGATGAATGGGTGGAAGAATTAGAAATGGAGCGATTACAAGAACTTTTACCAATATTACGGCGAACTTTTGCAAATTTTTCACCTTCGGAACGACAAAAGTTATTAGCTTTGACGCAGAAAATGATTGACAACGCATTTATCTCGCCCCTGCCGTATATTGATGCTTTTTTTGATGAAAAAAGAGCTGAAAATATACGCAATACACTTCAACGATTTTTGTAAAAACAAATATGGCACGAATTTTATCGTAAGAAGATAACGGATTATCTCCTTGCGTTTTTTTATATATTTTGCTTTTTTGTAACATGAATGAGTTAGTTTTTAGATAGAAATTTTTCCTAAAAAAACTTTCTACATACTTAAAATTTGTATATTTGTAACAATTATTGCGCATACAACGAACCCTGTTTATTTACTACTAATGAAAAATTATTACTCGGACAATCTGTACTACACAACTGTAGCTTTATCACGTGAGATTGCATCTATTGCAGAAACGGGATTTCTTGACCTGGGCTTAACACCCTCCGACGCCTATTTGGTGATGGCTGTCAATGAAAAACCCAATATTCAGCCAACTGAAATAAGTGAGAAAATCTTGCTTGCTCCTTCTACTATCACCCGCATGATTGAAAAATTGGAAAAACGTAGCATTGTCACTCGCACAAACGAGGGGAAATACACTTATGTTATGGCAACTCCTAAAGGCACAGATTTATATGCCTCAATCATTGCTAAATGGGATGAAATTCACGCCCATTTTTTAGGAAAATTAGGGACTGAAACACTTTCTAAACTTGTTGATTCAAACCGCGCTGCAGCAGCCAGTCTCAAAGACTAATCCCGTTGAAAAAAACAAAAAAAGCCAAGCATTATGTCTTGGCTTTTTTTATTTAAAACCCAACATAAAGTAGTTGCTCACAGAGTTACACAGAGGTTTCACAGAGTTAGATACTTATAATACGCTTTTTTTCCATCTAACTCTGTGTAACCTCCGTGTAATTCTGTGAGCAACTACTTTATGTTGGGTTTCAAGTTTTTTATATAAAAAAAAAGGTTGCCTTTATAGACAACCTTCCCATCAAAAAAACAGCATATTTATAATTCCCAGAACAAATCCGTATTGTTTTGTTATATTGTTGTATTGTTAAGGTTAACAAAACACCAATGGAACAATTTAGCCCTCAAATCTTATCCAACTTATCAAGCCCGAACGTCTCAATTATTTTTATCAAATCGTCTGCGAGTGTCTGCCCTCCAGAGGGATAACCGAGATTTTGTAAACCCTGCGCCCATGCTTTGTAATTGGTTTCACCTAAACTGTGCAATTTAGAAAACTTGCCAGAAGTAATAAAAATACTATGGTCTCTGAAACTTAACCAAGCGTTTTCATATCGACGATAACAGGTTTTACCATAATTGTCACCCGT
>JAYUQN010000498.1:0-10933 GCA_043756725.1 Saprospiraceae bacterium | reverse complement strand
TGCAACGTCTCTACATTGGCAAAATACCCCAAAATGCTATAAAAAAATGACGTAGAGACGTTGCACTGCAACGTCTTTGCTTTTCGGGATTTTACCCCGTTTCATGTATAACATTTATACTTAACATTACGTTTAAAAATTTTTACCATTTTAAATTAAAGATTACAATATGAATAAAATCAGTTTACTCCTCATTTTTGTATTTTTTCAAGTGACAAATATGTTTTCGCAAGAAGTAAGCGATACAACATCTCAAAAGAATCTGATCATTCACATGAAGGATGGTACTAAAATGAGAGCAAAATTAATTGAAAAAAGAGAGGATATCCTCGTTTTATCTACTGAATCAGCGAATGTTGTATTAATACCAACCGACCAAATTAAACATATTGAAACGTTAAAACCCGTTTCAGAAAAATTCCCCTTTTTTATTGAGGCGCATGCAGGCTTATTAGTGGGCTATGCTTATAAATATCTGACAAATGTTGCTTTGGGGGTACGTATCCACTTTAAGCATAACATTGCAGTCACTCGTACGAGACTTGGAACTGACCTCGGCATGTCATTTAGAGGTTTTGGGCTTCAATATGGTTATGACGCATCAAGGATTTTCTTTAAAATAGAAGCAGGCTATATAACCCGTTTAAAGTTTATTGATGATGGACCTTTTAGTAATACACACGATAAAAAACAGTCTGTGCCTTTATACTTAATAAACACTATAGGCTATCGTTTTGCTAAAGATCTTTCTATTTGTCTAAAAGTTGGTACAACAGGGAATCAAGTATTCCATCGTGCAGATAAAGGTATAATACAAGACGATGCAAATGTAAAGTTTATGATTATTATGCCAACTATTAGTATTACTTTACCGTCTTTTGCTATAAAAAACGAATAAATTGCTTATAATAAGCCAAAAACAAGAGGTAATTTCAACTATATTTACATTTTCCCACATATAAATATTTATTCGATTTACACTTTTTCACACATAAATATTCAATTTACTTACACTTTTCCACACATAAATATTCACCTTTCTGACACTTTTCTACACATAAATTTTGCAAACCCTACACTTTTATACAGATAATTTAATATCTTTGCTGTATATTTTATATCCTATTTGTACATCTATCAAATCCTGTTTTATGAAAAGAACTTTATATGACGACCTATTGGAATGGAAAACAAGCAACAGGAGAAAACCCTTATTGCTTCAAGGAGCAAGGCAAGTTGGTAAAACATGGCTTATAAATGAATTTGGAAAAAAAGAATATAAACAATATATATACTTAAATTTTGAGCAAACACCTAATCTTAAATCTTTATTCACAAATGAATTATCGCCGCAAAAAATCATTGAAAACATCGGCTTATTGTTAGGTAAAAAAGTAAATTCTGACAATACGCTAATTTGTTTTGATGAAATTCAAAATTGTCAAGAAGCCTTAACGAGCTTAAAATATTTCCAAGAACACGCACCCGAATTTCATGTGATTGCAGCAGGCTCACTCTTGGGTGTAAGTTTGGGGAAAACAAGTAGCTTTCCAGTTGGCAAAGTAAATTTTTTAACACTTTATCCATTGAGTTTTTCAGAATATTTAGAAGCTATTGGTGAACATCTTTTGGCTGAAAAAGGGGCAGTTTTACAAACCTTGCCAGAGATATTGCATGAAAAAATGCTGGAACTTTTGAAAATGTATTTTTTTCTGGGTGGCATGCCAGAAGTGGTTGTGGATTATATTGAAAATCGAGATATAAAAGCCGTAAGGAAGATTCAAAATGATATACTAAAAGCCTATCAACGGGATTTTTCAAAATACTCTGACCCCTCACAAGCCCTAAAAGTGTCAGAGATTTGGCAATCTGTTCCTTTTCAATTGGCGAAGGAAAATAAGAAATTTACCTATAATGATGTAAAAAACAATGCAAGAGCTACAACCTATCAACAAAGTATAGAATGGCTTAAAAATGCAGGTTTAATTCATATTGTTTATCAACTTAGATCCGCAAAATTGCCTATTTCGGGCTATGCAGACTACTCTAAATTTAAAGTTTATATTTTAGATACGGGTTTATTGGGTGCTATGTTAAATTTGTCTTCGGATATAATTTTGAAACCAAATGAATTATTTTTAGAATACAATGGCGCTTTTGTTGAAAATTATACCTGCTTAGAGCTTCTAAAAACGCTTGAACAAGATGTTTTTTATTGGTCTTCAGAAAGAGAAGCTGAGGTGGATTTTGTTTTTCAATGGGAAAATGATATTTATCCATTAGAGGTAAAAAGTGGTACTAACCGTAATACTAAAAGTCTAAGAAGTTACGCCGACAAATTTCAGCCTAAGCTTTTATTAAGAGCATCGCCCAGAAATTTTATAACAAGTGAGGAATTTATCAATATCCCTTTATATGGTTTGTTGGGTCTAAAAGCTCTTTTAGGAAATGATGAATGATAAACGGAATTATCTACTTTGTGATACAAGCGCACATTTAGGAAATTTAAAAAATTTCCTAAATGTTGATAATCAATAAGTTATAACTTCTTGTACCACAAAGTAGATAATTCCGATGATAAATGATAAATTAACAAAGCGTTGATTTTCAACACTTTGTTAATTCATCATTTATAATTTATCATTCATCATTTCCTAACAATCCTTAAAAAAACCGAAATCCCATCGAAAAATACACATACCCGGTGTTCGTATAAGTGTTAGAATGAACCGCTAAACGCAAAGGTCCCAATTTAGTATAATACCCCACTTCTAAGCCATAACCAAATATATTGGTCGTTTTTTGCGTCCGAGGCGTCAATACGCTGTCGTCGTTGGTTTTAAAATCCCAATTTAGAAGGTCTTGATATAACCCACTATGCGAATCGGCAAATTTTCCAATATTTAAACTTGAGGTGAAATACAAGTTTTTAAATGGATTATATTGTGCGCTGATGCCGAATTTCAAAAACTGTCCAAACGACAATTCAGCCCGGCGTAGTCCGATAAAAGAGACTTCTTGCTCGCGCAAAGTGGATTCGATACCGCCGACTGTAAAGGCTTGTGGATTGTCTAAGGCTAAAATATTAGGGTTGTTATTCGGCAGGTTTTGATTGATTGAAAAGCCCGCACCCAAAGCCGCTTGCAGTCCCAAAGACCATTTTTTACTGAGGGGTAGCATTTGTTGATTTGAAATAAGATAATGCAGATAAGTTTGATTATCGGCGGTCACAATCTTGTTTTTCACCCCCGTTTTAGTGCTATCGTTGAAAATATAGGTCGTAAAATTGCCATAATCGTTGAAACTGAAACGGGTTTGAAAGTGAAATTGATTGCCACTGGTAGGAAAAAAAACAGTGTTTTGAGAATTGGCTTGCACGCCGAAAACCGTGTTCCAGTTCTGATTTTTAGCTTGTAAAAAACTAAAAATAGGCGGGTTTGAAGTTCTCAAAGGGTTGTTTTGAGGGCGAAAAACGTCGTACTCGCGTCGCATTTCAAGGTAGGTCAAAGCATTTTTACTTAAAATACGTTGCACACCGATAGACCCTTGAAAATACCGCCGAATATATTTATCACGGCTTTTCAATTTGCCTTCTGATGCTTTGATGAAAAGAAAATCGTTTTGTCGTGTTTGTTCACCTAAAAGGTCAAACGTCCACCGCCAACGCCCTTTTACACCAATAAATTGATACACATTGATATGCCCTTTGGGTTGTTCGGCGAGGTCGGCTGTTGCCACAAAACGGGAGTTATCTAAGAGCTTATTTCTAAGTGTCAAATTAAGTAAAATACCAGAGGCATCATCCGAATCGTAGTGAATACCCATTTTTACCACAGCTTGACGGCTTTTATGGGCTTTAACAAGGATGTTTGATTTTGACATGCTATTGCCAAAAGAATCAATTTGAATGGGCAAAATATCCATCGAAACACGGTCGAAAAACAGGGAACCGTAAAGATTGCTCAATCCATTGGTTAAATCATTCAATTGGTAAGTAGTGCCTTCTTCGATATAGAGGAGATTGCGAATGGTTTGTTCTTGGGAGGAATTTTCAGGGCTTATCTCCAATTTATTTAAAAGCACAGTTTGTTCTCGATAATTTCGGTACAAGTCCGTATTTTTCACTAAGCGATAACGCGGCAGTTTATTGATGCCCAAAGCATGTTGCCAAGCCGCAATTTTTTCTAATTCTGGAAGCATTGCCCGCGCATTGGCTTCGCCTGCTTCTAATATGGCTTTCACATTTTTGAAATTAGAACTCAAAAGACCGGGCAATTCGTTATTCACCCACATATCGCAAGCGTTTTTATCGTCTTGGGTGCTTTGTGTAAAAGCAAAAGCAGCGCTTTGAAAAACCATGGATAATGCGCCCGTCAATTCATCCGCATTCATGACTCTAAAACCCGTATAACTGCCAATCACTTTCGTGGCGCCCATATCCATCACTTCTTTAACAGGAAAGTTGCGTACCACGCCCCCATCAATCAAATATTGTCCTTGATATTCAACAGGCTCAAACACCAACGGCACAGACATACTTGCCCGTAAGGCGGTTGCTAAATTACCATTTTTCATTAAAACAGGCTTGCCTGTATTCGCATTTACGGCAACACAACGAAAAGGAATGGGCAAACTATCAAAATTTTGAATATGCCAAACAGGGTAAGTGAGTTGCAATAGATACATTTGCAAAGCTTGCCCTTCAATAGCGCCTTTTGGCAAGCGCATTTTGAAATTGTTTAAGGGCAATTCAATCATATATCGCCCATATTCGTCCTTTTCTTCGATATTGATGTCTTCAAAAGGGAATCTGGCATTGAGTAATTTGGACCAATCCACTTTTAGGACGCTGTTTTTTATCTCATCGCCTGTGTAGCCCATAGAATATAAAGCACCTAAAATGCTGCCCATACTCGTGCCTGTAATATAATCAGGTCGAATATCCAGCGAGTCCATAAGTCTTAAAAGTCCGACATGTGCCAAGCCTTTAGCTCCTCCTCCGCTGAGACACAAGCCCAGTTTTGGGATTTTTGCACTGTCAAACTGTACGCTACACGGTGCGTTGAGGTTGCCATCATCCCCCGATTGAGCAAGGGTTTTATAAAAAATGGCAATGAAAAAGAGGGATAAAAATAGGCTACGGGTGATTGCTTTGCTCATAGTTTTTTCGGTTTTTAACAAAAAAAGTTTTCTACTTAAACACAAGGGCGTATGTGTTAAAAGCTAAACAAAGGTATGTGTTTTTTGAGTAACGTTTTGTAAAAATTTGAGCTTTGACGGTTTTAAGAATAATGTGTTAATTCCTTCGGAAGGCTCATAGCCCTGTCCATTACCCTATTTATCCCTATGGGACAAGTGTCAAAATCTAAAAAACCCGAAGGGTTTGAACGTGAATAACCCTCGATGCAATCGGGGGGTCACGCACTGGAGCATTTGCCACAAACCCGAAGGGTTTGAATGTGCCTACCCAAATTGTGATACACACATTCAAACCCTTCGGGTTTGTAGCAAGTGTTCCAGTGCGTGACCCCCCGATTGCATCGAGGGTTATTCACATTCAAACCCTTCGGGTTTTTGGATTTTGACACTTGTTCCATAGGGATAAATAGGGTAATGGACAGGGCTTTGAGCCTGCCGAAGGTTTGACTTTATTTTAACACAATTATAAATACTGGGTTTTCAAGTATTTGTTGATACGCAAAGCCTTAGTAATCAACCCATTACCTTTTTCAGTTTGGTTATTTTTTAGGTAAATATTTCCAGCTTTCCACAACAAAGCGGCATTTTGTGAGCCAGTGCGTAGGGCGTGTTCAATATGGGTTAAAGCTTTTTGGTTGTCACCTTTTTTATAAAAAGTCCAAGCCATGAGTTCATTAACATCAATATTATCGGGACGGCGTTCGTATTCTGCTTGCGCATGAACAAATGCTTGCTGGAGGTCGTTGATTTTTAAGTAGGCTTCTGCGACCTCTTTATCTGCATAATGCCCATGTAGCAGCAAAGCTTCATTTTTCTTAGAATTGGGCGATTTGTTCTCGTTGCCGCCCAATAAGTCTATTACTTTTTTAGCAGCTTCTTCTGCTTTAACTTGTTGATTATCAAGCAGATAGATTTCTGAAATATCTTCATAGAAAGCGGGGTCTTTGACATTTTTAGCGGCTTTTTCAAAAAAAGACACCCCCTCAGTATATTGACCTTTTTGGCTTGCCAAACGACCCATGCCTGCCAGGGCATAAGCATAATCGGGGCGCACTTCTAAGGTTATTTTGTACTGATTTTCAGCCTCAGCCAAATCACCTGTCATTTCATGCAGCTTACCCAGTTGAGTGCGGCACCATTCAGTTTGTTCCATGCCTATCACACCCGATTGAACAGCCAATTCCATTGCTACTTTAGCCCCTTTGTAGTCACCATGAATTTCACGCAAATAAGAAATACGAGAATAAGAGCGCAAATCGGGGCGTAGCGCGTTCATTTTATCAGCCGCTTGCACTGCTTCGGCATATTTGCCAAGCTCTACGGAAGCATCACATAACAAACCATAACCAAATGCGGCATCTGGGTTTTGCTTCACAATGTTTTCAGCTTCTTGAAACGCTTCGGTAAAATGGTGTTGTGAAAGCAGAACGGTTGTTTTGATGGATAAAGCTTCATAGTTTTGGGGTTCTTTATCTAAAACAGCGGCTACGAGTTTTAAAGCAGCTTCATCGTAATAGGCATGGTCACCTGTCACGCGGCTTTCTTGAACGTAAGCCATTGCCAGTTGCAACTTTGGTTTTATATCGGTAGGATTTCGGCGTATTTTATCTAAAAGCCCTTCAACCGCCTTTTGGGTATTGAGCCATTCGCTTGTCAGACCCACATTGACGGCGCGTTCTTTCAACGCAGGTGCTTCATTTATTTTACTTTTATGTTTAATGTACATGAAACCCAAGAGAATAACAAGGGCTAACACGAGCGTTGGGTAAGCATATTTTTTCATTTTGTTATATTTTTTATTTGAATTAGGATATTAAAGATGTAAAAAGGATATTAAAGATGTAATCAAACCTTGTTTGCGAAAGCAGGTTCGGTAAATCCTTAATATCCTTTTTACATCCTTAAAATTCTAATTCGAGTTAATTCAAGTTAATTCGATTTTGTTACTTTCAACGCTTGAACAGGTTGACCATCCACCAAAATACGAGCAATATACATGCCTTGCGTCACATCATTTGCGCGCCAATTGATACGATATTCGCCTGCTGAAAGGTCTTTATTTTCAAGCACTTTAACAACTTTTCCTGAAATGTCATAAATCAAAATATCGACATGCGCATCTTGTGAAATATGATAATCAAAAGTTGTTTCATCTTTGAAAGGATTTTGACCCACTTTCATCATCGCTTCTGGACTGCTCAAACCAAGTGGTGCAGCAGGCGCAGTTGCGGGGTTTTTCATTGTAAGGTCATTAGTAGGAAAAACAGTGCCCGCAGGTATTCCTCCACAAGGACCGAAACCACTGTGTGGAAGCGCTAAGTATGGGAAAGTGGTTCCAATAGCTTTATCATTTTTCTCAACGCCCGTTGTATAGCCTAAAACTTTCAATAATTTAGGTGTTAAAGGACTTTGACCGATAACCCAATCGTCGTACCAAAGACCAATTGCAGCTAATGCGATACCTGAAACGGCTTGCAATTCGATGCGTGTTACATCATCCTCTAAGCGACGACCATTCGGGAAACCATCCATGTTTGGTATAGCTTGGATAGCTGTTGAGGTATTGAAAGCGGGGTCAGTTAAACCCAAAACAGCTGCTGCAATGATGCCTTCGCTGCTAAACTTCGCATCGGTACGAGATGTCACTGGCGTTGCCATATTCAAGCGCAACATATCGCCAAAGGTTGGCAAAAAGTTGTTGATGAAAGGTTTACCGGGTGTCAAAGGATTGCCCGGGGTTTTGCCTGTTGCCAATTGATAAGGCGCAAGATTAGGCACTCCTGTATAGAAAATAGGCAATAAATCTACTGAGCGCGGCTCTCCTTTGCGGAGCAAATAATTACCAAACACAGCATTATCTAACGCAGTACCGGCTGTTGCGGGATGTCCTTTTATGACAAATAGACCGTCTTTAGTATTACCAAAATCCACAGCGCCCAATACGGTTTGCGATTTTGTTTGGATTCTCAAATCCGCTAAGGCTGGAACAGCACCCCCAAAAAGGCGATCATCCATATACAAACCTAATTCAGGATTGGTGAAATATTTTTCAAACTCATTCTCCCGATCGTAAGGCGTACGATAATTCCACTTATCTTTTTGACCAATTGGAATAACAGCTTCGTTGGTCAAAGGCATACCCAAACGGCTTACTTGAATCCATGGACCTTGTACTTTTGGCGAAAGACCGTCAAAGCTCAAAGTTGTGATGCGTGGGCGGCTTGCAGAAGCCCAAACACCGATTACAAAATCACCATCAAGGATATTTTTTGCTTGACTAACGCTTTTGCCATCTTTTTGAAGCGTTGAAATAGGTATTTGGATAGCAATGGCATGTACATTATAACAGCCTACGCCATCTCTTGCACCACCATTTTGACGGGTTTGACCCAAATCAAAAATACCACCTAAATCTACAAAGAATGGATCATCTGCTGGACCGCAATATACTTTTTCGCCTGTACTGGCAGTTTTGATAGCTTCGTCTCTCAATTGTTGGTAAGTTTTTCCCAAACCTAAAGTAGCATTTTCAATAGAGCGAGGTCCAATATTGTTAGGTGGTACAATCCCGTTCCGAATGATTGTTTCCCATCTCCCACAGTTATTCATTTCACGCTCGAGTGTGTAGGTTGTTTTCAAATTTTGCTTACCCAAACGAATATTGAAAAAAGTAGTCGGGTCTTCATTCACTTTGTTAAAAGTGAAACGATAAGTAATATCATCGTAAGAAGATGTGGTTTTGTTTTTTACATGTACTTCGTAACGGATATTCTGTCCAAACGTGGCGTAGTTGGGTCCACCTTGGGGTAATTCAAGTCCAATATAATTGGCGATAATGGTCACAGTATTCGGATTGTCGGGGCTTCTGAAAGCGTAGAGGTCGGTGTTGTCAGCTTGTGGGTCATTAGAAATAGCAGGAGCTTCGCGGTGACTTGAAGCTTCAAGGTAGCGGTTTTCAACGCCAAAGTAAGCGATTGCGGCGATTAAAGCGGCAACGATACTTGATTTGAACAATAATTGTTTTACGTTTTTCATTAAGAAAAAATTTTAGGTTGAACAAAAAGGTGAAATTGAATTGTGATTATAATTTATTAGAAGAACTTAGCCGTATGATGGACTTCAGTCCGTCCCGATTTCCTCGGGATGTGCCATAAATGTTTAAATCTCATAGAAATACAGTGTGTGCTATTTTTTAAATAAAATTATCACTATTACTGAGATATTTATGGCACATCCCGAGGAAAGCGGGACGGACTGAAGTCCATCATACGGCTAAGTAATTACCTTTTTTTTATAAACCAAATTATAAGGAAGTTTGTATTGGTGTGTTGTATTGTTGTATTGTTGCCGTTTCACCAACAATACAACAATACAACAAATTTTTAGCTTTAATCAAATAAAACCTAATTATGAAAGTAAGTGCTCCTACCCGCATCAAGCATGAGGCTTTGCGCCATTGGGTCAATGAAATTGCCCACTTATGCCAACCCGATGAAATTCATCTTTGCGACGGCTCAGACGAAGAATACGATGAACTTTGTCAGCAACTCGTCGAAAAAGGGACTTTTATTCGCCTTAATCCTGAAACACGCCCAAACAGTTTTGCTTGTTTTTCAGACCCAAGTGATGTAGCAAGAGTGGAAGACCGCACCTATATTTGCAGCCTGCGCAAAGAAGATGCGGGTCCCACCAACAATTGGGTGGCTCCGAGAGACATGAAAGCGACGTTAAAACACCTTTTAGAAGGCTGTATGCAAGGGCGCACCTTGTACATCATTCCGTTCAGTATGGGTCCCATTGGTTCGCCACTTTCCCATATTGGTGTGCAAATCACAGATTCGGAATATGTGGTTACCAATATGAAAATCATGACTCGCATGGGTAAAAAAGCATTGGATCAGTTGGGTGAAAAAGGTGATTTTGTAAAATGCCTGCACACCGTTGGCGCACCTTTGACACTTGGCGAGCAAGACAGCAAATGGCCCTGCAATCCAAATGTGAAATACATTGTGCATTATCCCGAAGAGCGTTCCATCGTGTCCTATGGCTCTGGCTATGGTGGCAATGCACTTTTGGGTAAAAAATGTTTCGCACTGCGTATAGCTTCAAGCATGGCAAGCGAAGAAGGTTGGCTGGCAGAACACATGCTAATTCTGGGGGCTGAAAGTCCACAAGGTGAAAAAACGTATGTGGCAGCTGCTTTCCCAAGTGCCTGTGGTAAAACGAATTTTGCCATGTTGATACCCCCAAAAGAATTTGAAGGGTGGAAAATAACCACTGTTGGTGACGATATTGCTTGGTTGAAGCCCCGTCAAGATGGCAGATTGTTCGCCATTAATCCCGAAGCAGGCTATTTTGGCGTTGCGCCCGGGACAAATGAAAAGACCAATCCCAATGCCATGGTGACCATTAGTAAGAACACTATTTTTACAAATGTGGCTGTGACCCCCGATGGCGATGTGTGGTGGGAAGGCATGACTAAAATAATCCCCGAAGGCTTGATTGATTGGACAGGCAAACCTTATAACAAATCAAGTGGTAAACCTGCTGCTCATCCAAATGCCCGTTTCACTACACCTGCCGCTCAAAATCCAGTTATTGACCCCCGTTGGGAAGACCCACAAGGTGTACGTATTCGGGCTTTTATTTTTGGTGGAAGACGAAGCACCACCATTCCGTTGGTATGCCAAGCATTTAACTGGAATTTTGGCGTATATATGGCTTCCACAATGGG
>JAYUQN010000497.1:0-3870 GCA_043756725.1 Saprospiraceae bacterium | reverse complement strand
AGTTATTTAAACAGGAGTTTAATATTTCTAAAGAGCAGATTGACTATGCTTTTGAGCTCATTATTTAACTGTTTAAAAATCTTCGGAGTTGTCAGTATTATTAAGTATCTAACTCTGTGAAACCTCTGTGTAACTCTGTGAGCAAATATTTTATGTAGGGTTTTAAATTTTTTATATGATAATAAAAAAATCACGGCGTTTTAGGTTTCCAAAAAAAACTCAGCACCAATTGTACGGCAACAAGTGCCCATAACAGGGGGGAAGGTATTTGGTCGCGATAGCCCGAGAAGCGTAAGCCTATGAGGATCAAAATGACAATGGTTAGAACGGTCATGATTTGTTGCTTTTGTTTCATTGCTTTTTATTATTTTAAAATTGTGATTGTTTAAAGACGGCAATTTAACTTAAGTTGATATCAAAGTTTATCATTATTGCCTTGATCTTTCAGAATACTCCGTAATAAAGGCTCCACCCCTTCAATCAGTGTTTGTTTACGTATATTTTTCGTCAATTTATCATACTCTTTTTGTTCGGGTATCAATTCAATTTGAGTGGTCAAAACCCTTATAAGTTTGACATATTTCATGCGCTGATACCAGATAAAACCAATAATGGCGAGGGCAATGCCGCCTATTAAAAGTAACAAATTGGAAGCTTGTTTTTGAATAAAAGGGATGTCTTTTTGCGTTACTTTATCAATTTTTTGCATAATCGTATCAATAGAAGGTTGTAAAACACTCCTCAAAAACAATCCCGCTTTTTGTTTGTTCGCTTCATTGAGGAGGCTATCTATCACTAAGTTTAAGCGGTTTTTTGTAGCCTCCGATTCAAGCGTCTGTAAAGCGTTTGTAATCATATTGCTTAAAAGATTTTTTGTATTATTATTCAATTTACCTGTTATGTCTTCTACCATATTAAGGATAAAAATTTTCAAGGATTCGTCTTTAATATTGCCTTTCAAGCGCGTCAATTGATTGTCAAGGGTATTGCCCATTTTCAATATTTGAGCATCAGTAAGGTTGCCAATCTTATCAATATCTGACATAAGTTTTTTTATATCTGGGTCTAAAGTATCAAAAACCCCTTTAAATCCCTTGATTAATTTAAGACTTATGGAGTCGGCTTTATCACTTATACCTATGCCAATGTTTTGCCCTGTACTGTAGGCTAAAGCATCTAATCTATCTTTCAAAAGGATAGAATCGGAAGAAACACTGTCTATTTTATAGGTCAAATTCTTTAAATCTCGACTTATGCCCGTTGCATTTTTTAATAGTTCGCAAGCGGGAATAGCAGATAAACTGATTATTATAACCAGCAAAGCGATGGTTTTACAAGCTGATTTCATTTCTTTAAAATAAGTTTTGTTGAAATATATAAAAATACCTACGCACAGAAAAGGAGGCTGGTTTTATCTTTTTTTTCATATTGTACAAATCTACATTTTTTAATTGAAATGTTACAATTGTTTATCACAAATAAATTCACGTAAATTCACGTAGCTTCGGCTTTAGCCGAACTCGTTTTAACCCCTTTAGGCGTTTCGCTACCCCCTCAGTATTTTACGCCTAAAGGCGTTAAAACAAGTTCAGCTAAAGCCGAAGCTACGATTAATACAACTCAAATGATAAAGCCTTACGATGTCGTCATAATCGGTTCTGGTCCCAATGGTTTAAGCGCGGGTATTTTTTTAGCTGAAAAAGGCTTAAAAGTTCTCATTCTGGAAGCGGCTGAAACCATCGGCGGAGGCATGCGAACAAAAGAATTGACCTTAAAAGGGTTTCACCACGATGTCTGTTCTGCGGTGCATCCGATGGGTGCATTATCGCCTTTTTTCAAACAATATGACCTTAAAAAATATGGTTTGGAATGGATTTATCCTGAAATATCCGTTGCACATCCTTTAGATGGCGAAGAATCGGTGCTTTTAAGTCGTTCGATAGAAGAAACCGCTTATGGCTTGGGCATAGATGCTAAGGCTTATACACACTTGATGGAACCCTTTTTAGGTCATGAAAATAGGCTTTTTGAGGATATTTTAAAACCCTTAGGCTTACCCAAAAATCCTCTTTTATTCCTGCGTTTTGGCATGAAAGCTTTTTTATCGGCAACTACTTTTACAAATCTTTTTTTCAAAGGTAAAAGAGCGAAAGCCTTGTTTGCAGGTTGTGCCGCTCATAGCACTTTGCCTTTCGATAAATATTTTACAGCAGCGATGGGCATGATGTTTTTAATATCGGGTCATGCCGTGAATTGGCCCCTTCCTAAAGGCGGTTCCCAAGCGTTGTCAAATGCTTTGGCAGGTCTTTTTCAAGCCTTAGGCGGTGAAATTTTATGCAACACGAAGGTTGAAAACTTCAACCAATTGCCCGAAGCTAAGACCTATTTGTTTGACACCGATCCTTTTCAAATGGCAGATATTGCGGGCGAACAATTGCCCAAATCATATAAAAATCGGCTAAAACGTTTTAATTTTGGAACGGGTGTTTTTAAAATTGATTATGCTCTCAACGCCCCCATTCCGTGGAATGACCCGCATTGTTTGAAAGCCTCTACCGTGCATATTGGCGGCACAATAGAAGAGATTTCACAAGCTGAAAAAGAGACGTGGCAAGGTAAACACGCTGAAAAACCCTACGTTTTATTGTCGCAACAAAGCCAATTTGACCCCAGTCGTAGCCCTAAAGGACAACATACCTGTTGGGCATATTGCCACGTGCCGTTTGGCTCAACCGAGGATATGAGCGGCATTATCGAAAATCAAATAGAACGTTTTGCTTCGGGTTTTAAAGACACTATTATAGCTAAAAGTTCGATGTCTCCGTTGCAATTTCATCGCTACAACCCCAATTATGTAGGCGGTTCTATAAATGGGGGTGCTAACGATATGACGCAATTGTTCACGCGCCCTGTGTTTCGTTTAGACCCTTATTCTACGCCGAATGAGAAGATTTTTATATGTTCAGCATCTACGCCGCCGGGTGGTGGGGTGCATGGGATGTGTGGGTATCATGCAGCGAGGAGTGTGTATAAGAAATTTGCATTTTGAAATAAGGATAATTTAACTTAGATTAGCCTAAAATACGGAATCTATGAATAATAATATAATTTTTATGGGAATTAATCCATCACGCAAGCATCAAGCTATCATAGCACAATTGGTATATGGGTTAACCAACCTGTATCTATTGGGTAAAACTCGCCTATTTGCTTATCCTGAAACAATGATTGATGAAAGCCAAACAAGCCCTGTTCCCGATGTGATGTTAGTAGATGTAGATACGGATTTGACGAAAGCTATAATAGAAATAACACATACGCAAGGTGTTAAAAAAGATGCTCAAAAATTGCAAGAACTGATGGTGGATTATGATGTGCAAGAAGGTTTTGTTTATGACTATAAAAAAGAAGTCTGGCGTAAGTTTAAACTATTGGAGGGAGAAGTGAAAGAAGACCCTGCATTTTGCGAATCTGCGTCTGTGCACTTAGATAAAATGTTGTTCCAATGAGATAAATAGACCCCCTCAGTATTTCAGCTAAAAATTTCAAAATAAACCCGACAAAGCCAATATCTTTATTACATTTGCTCAAAATCAATTAAATAATGAGCAAATACATCGTTCTTCTTTTCGCCTTAGCAGTCTTGGCAATGTGCCAAACACCCAATGCTGAAAAATCTATTAAAACCAAAGGCGTTGGCAATTCGGTTGCCACTTTCAATATTGCGCGGGCTGTCATGGTGCAGAAGCCAATGTCTTTGTGGATAGGCAATGGAAACATGGCAGCACCAAAGCCGATATTGTGAAAAGCATCACAACGGGTTATCCCGACCTCAGCATGCCTGCTTGGGGAGCCGTTTTGAAACCGCAA
>JAYUQN010000496.1:0-3876 GCA_043756725.1 Saprospiraceae bacterium | reverse complement strand
ACGTAAGCCGTTGTGGCGGCAAATACGATAGTGCTTTTTTTATCAATGGTGGAACGCCAAGAGCCATGCAACATCATCTTATCAACTTTGTTGGGTGGAAGAGCGGGTGTCGTGTCTTTTTTCATTTCAGGCACAACGACGACTGTTTCAGCAGGTTTGCTGTCTTTTGGTGTTTCTTTACAGGCTGAAAATAGCACTGTGAATGTCGCTAATGCGAAGATTACTTTTTTCATAAGGTTGAGAATTTACAATGTTTAAGAATGATTATTAAAATTGTAGATGGAACGAATATCGGATTAAATTTTTGTAAGAATACATTTTTATTTATACTAAAACACCCCCTCAGTATTTTTGGGCTGAAAGGATATTTTTATGAATTTTCATGTATAGCATTGTGAAAAACGTTGAAACTATTGCATTTGTCTCGCTCCAATAAAGTTTCAATGGTTTCTCTATCAAAATGGTGGGTAAGGGCTTCAATATCGCCTTTATGCTTTTGGTAATTTTTATTTACTAAACCATAAATTCTTTCTAACAAAGAGGCGGGATGAAAAACTTCTTTTTCAGGGTTTATCTTGATTAAATCTACACCTAAGTTATTAAAATGAATTCATTTGTTAATTGGCTGTGTATTTTCTCTAATGCTTCAAGAAGCCCCAGAAACCAAGCCTCGGTTTCCATTATGGCAAAACACATTTTAATCTTCTTAACCTGAAATTACTTCAAAACCTCTTTTAATTTATTGACAAACCAATTCGTTTGAACTAACTTATATATGGCATCTTTTTTATCTATTCTATATTTGTGAATTAATGACCCACAATAGTCTTTAAAACTAAAAAACGGATAAAATGTCTCAAAATCATCGCTTTCCAGACATTTTGCTATATGCCCTATATCGTTATCTTCTTTGATACCACCCGCCTTAAATTCTTCATATCCTTTATGAACGCCATATATTTTAATTACTAAATCATGACGTTTCTCATTTTTAACCTTTGTTATTTCAGATTTATAGACGTTTTTATCAAAATTTACTAAATTTAATTGTGCAACATTTTCAGGATGGTAGAGGTAGTTTTCAAAACTGTAATAGCGCAAAATCTTATAATTTGGGAATTTTTCTGAAAGCCTTACTATCTCACTATCTGTTAGAAAATCTCTATCTCGTAATCCCAAAAGTGTTTTGTCTCTTTTTATTTTCAAAAAAACGGAATTAGAATTTTGTACATCTGTGAAAATAAAATCGTCAAGCCCCATTAGACTGTACAATTCGTAATTTTTGTTTTCACATAAAACGACCTTCCGATTACCTAAAATTTTTGCTAATGAAACACGAGGAATCGCTATTTCAAATATTTCGTCATACTGTTTAGCTAAGGGTTCTAATATTTGAGTTTCATCAAAATCCAAATTATCAAAGTCTAATATAGCTGAATGATCTGTATCTTTGGCATATTCAATAAATCCCAAAGAATGAGAGGCTGTCCATAATTGGCAGTTTTCGGGTATCCAATTTTCAGTGATTTCTTTTAACAAAGCATATTGTAAAGTGGTATTGAGATGCCCGTCCATTTCATCAATATAATAAACAGTGTCTTGAAAATAGGGGCGACGGATAACAAAATTAAGTAAAATAACCACAACTTGTTTTTCGCCATGTCCTAATAAATCATAATTAACTTCTGAATTACCTTTTTGAAAAAGTAGTTTTGTGGGTTTGTCGGGAGAAGCATCTTCAAATTGAACGAGCCGAATCGTTGTGGCGGGGTCTTTTCCAAAAATACGCTCTAAGGCTTCATTAAAAGGTAAAATGGCATTTCTGAAAATTTGAATAGTATCAGCTTGTTTACCAGCAAAAATAGGTTCTCGAATGGCTTTATTGATGTCATTGGTATATTTTGACACATCCAAATTAAATTTATCGTCAAATTCAATAAACCGATTAGGCGCATCTGTATTAAATCTGATGACATTTTCATCATAACGCACATTTTCAATAGTTGGAACAATCCGCAAACTTGGACGACCATAAAAAAAATCAAGGGGAAGGTTTTTCCCTTTACTATCCTCTCCTTTCCATGAAAAATTTTTGCCATTAGCTGTTTTTAAACTACACGTAATATTCTGTTTAATATCCTTTTTAAAATACTGTGTATTCAAATCTATTCTGGTATTCTGAAAACGCCCCGACCGCCGCATCCATTCAAAAGCATCAAAAATACTTGATTTTCCACTACCATTTGCTCCGATAAGCAAAACCAATTTTGCTTCGGCAGGTATATTTTTTATCTGCAAATCTGTAAATCGCTTAAAGTTTTTTAGGTTTAGTTCTTTTATTCTCATGGCGTATTTAATTTTTTGTAAAAATACACTTTTTCTTAAAATAAAACACCCCCTCAGTATTTTCAAGCTGAAAGGGTGTTTTTTATTGAAAAAAAGAAAATTCAATTCAAACGCACCTCAATCCCCAAAGCCACCTCATCATTCAAATCCGTTTTTCACCACCCCAACAGGATATTGGCTGTTATTTTATAATTCACTTGCTATTTGAGCTAAGAAAACCGTTAAAACATTTTCAATATGCAATTCAATATTTTTCTTTCTCTTTTCAACATTTTGCTCGATAGAGAGAATATGAGGTTTAATATCAAGAGGAAAAGTCGTTAATTCGTTCGACTGTTTGTCACCATTAAACTCTAAAAAAGCACCTATATAGATAGTTGAATCATCATAACCAAAATGATGAATGGTTATGCCAAGTTGATACATTCTTTCTTTATTTAATTCAATTTTAAATCTTATCCATGCTTTAGGATAGGCAGAATTGAAGTAATAATCATGTAATTTAGCATATTCTACTATCTGTTTATAATAATAATGTTGTTTTGTGGTATCTTCAAATGAACAGGCTTTTATGGTTGTTTTTGTATTGCCATTGATTTTTGAAATAAATTTACCTCGGAACTCTTGTAAAAAAGAATGGCAATATTCGAAAATTAGTTTTCGGTTAGCCGCTATTATCAACTCCCTTTCTTCAGTTTTGCGTTGGCTAAGATTCTGAATTTTATCAGATAAAATATTAGTAACTTCAGCTAATGAAGATATATTAATTTCTCGTAAATTAAGAGCTTTTTCAATATTACCTCTTTGAATTGCTGCGAAATAATTGACTAAATTTTGAGGTTTACCCTTATCTGCTTCTTCTAAGGCATCTATATATTTTTCACGGGCTTCTTCACGCAAAACAGTAAAAGGGAATAAATTAGCTTTTATTAGAATCAAGCTCGCCAACAATCTTCCAACACGCCCATTGCCATCTTGGAAAGGGTGAATAGTTGTAAAGGCATGATGTACCCAAGCTGAAATGATAATAGGGTGTTCATTTTGAACGAGTAGTTGGTTATGTATTTCAACCAATCTATCCATTTCAGCCGCCACATGTTCAGGAGGGCAATATCGAATTATAGTACCATCTTCACGAGTTGGATTATTTTCTCTCTTTTTATATTCCCCTTTAAGTAAGGGGATTTTTACTTTTTTTCCAATATTATCTCGCCCATCGGCACTATCTTGATGTCTTGTTACAAGTTGATGCAACTCTTTTATAAAACTGGTAGAAAGAAAACGATTGTCTTTAACAACATCAAAAACAAAATCTACCGCATCTAAATGGTCTTTCAAATGCTTCATTAATACTTGCGTAGGAACATTCGTATCATCGTGACTTAAATAAGATTCAACGAAGCCTTTTTTAATAAAAGTTTCTGTTATTCCTTTTTTTAAGTCATAAAGACGTTCAATCACGCCAGTTTCAATGGCATGTTCTCGTTTCAATCTGTCTAAAAAATCACTATATTCAGTAGAATTATCTTT
>JAYUQN010000495.1:0-10971 GCA_043756725.1 Saprospiraceae bacterium | reverse complement strand
CACTCAATGATGAATACTGAAGTTGAAACTTTCATCATTGAAGAAACCGAGCCACTCATTTACGACAATGCCCAATTGGAAAAATGGCATCAATTGGTTGAAAAACTCGATTTGAAAGGGCAAAAACGGGTGGCAAAGCAAGGCTTATCCCCTATCCCGTTTTTATACATGAATCAAAATATGATGCGGGTTTGCAAAACGCTTTGCCCCATGCAAGTACCTATTGAAGTCTATGATTTAACACCTATCCCCATGCCTGTCTTAGACCTTGTGGCTTTGGCTAAAAAAGAAAAGTATTTTCAGCAAATAGAGATTTGGTACGATGAACAATCGCCCGACCCTTTTTGCGTTGGCGTTACAGGCTATTGGGCAGGTGATATACGGGAAGAGGATTATATGATGGAAGAAGAATTTGACCACCAACCTTTACGCCGTTTTGACAGCAAACAAGAGTTGCTGGATTATCAAGACTCTATCGGTGCAACAGGACAGTGGTATCATTTTCATGCAGACCGTTCTTACTTGATTGCTAAATGGGGCGATGTCAAACAATCGTTTGAAGAATTGACCGAACGTGCCAAAGTTCGCCACAAAGAAGACATGATGGCGACCATTGAAAGGGATATGGCTTATGTGCAACAGCGATTGGCGAATGTGGATAGAGATTGCAATGACTATTTTCTAAAAGGCGAAGACGATTTACCTTTTTAGAATGTTAAGTTAATCGATTTTTTTGATAATGAAAACGCTCTAACGACGCTTAAAACCCGTTGGAGCGTTTTCTTTTGATATGTAAAATAATAAGATAAGTATGAAAAATGAAAAAACGATATACCAAACCAAAATCATTATAGCTTTTGCAGCCATCTATATAATATGGGGTTCCACTTTTTATGGCGTTATGATTGCTTTGAAAAGTTTTCCACCTTTTTTTAATGTCTATCCCCCCTCAGTATTTTCACTCAAAACATCAATAAAATCAATATATTTGCGCAATTTTAGGCTTTGAAATGTTGAAACAATTTTAGTGTTTATTTTTCGTAATTACTTAGCCGTATGATGGACTTCAGTCCGTCCCGCTTTCCTCGGGATGTGCCATAAATATCTCAGTAATTGTGATGATTTTATTTAAAAAATAGCACACTGTATTTCTATGAGATTTAAACATTGACGGACTGAAGTTCATCATACGGCTAAGTTCTTACTATTTTTCTTATATTCCTTAATCGCCATCACTGAAAAAAATGAAAAACCTTACTCTTTTCCTCTGCCTCATAAGCTACTCTATCCAAACCCAAGCACAATTGACAATTGAACAAATCATGCAAGACCCTAAAATAACGGTTGGTGCGCTGCCTTCCAATATCGTCTGGTCGGAAGACAGCAAGACGGTTTATTTCTCTTGGAATCCTGATTTGAATAAAGCAGATTCGCTTTATGCTGCTAATGTTTTAGATAAAAAACCTTTTAAAGTGTTGCCTGAAATAAGGCGTACATTGCCCTCTACTTTTGGCAATTACAACAAAGAACGCACTAAAAAAGTGTATTCCAAAGAGGGTGACTTGTTTTTAACAGATTGTGTAACCCAAACGACCCGTTTTTTGACCAATACCATTGAGGGTGAAATGAATCCTTATTTTAATACGAAAGGCAATAAAGTTATTTTCAGTCGCAATAATAACCTTTTCAGTATTAATATTGCCTCGGGCGAATGGGTGCAAATTACCCATTTTCAAACGGGTGCTGCAAAATCCGACCCTAAACTCAATGAACAAGAGAAGTGGTTGAAACAAGATCAATTATCCCTTTTTGATATTTTGAAAGAACGAGCAGATAAGAAAAAAGAAACCGATAAAAACGCTAAAGCCGACCAACCACGCCGACCAAAAGAGATTTTTTCAGACGATAAACAAGTGGACAATCCGCTTTTGAGTCCCAATGAAAATTTCATTACCTACCGTCTTTTCAAGCAATCAACAACAGATAAACGCACCATTGTGCCCAATTACGTCACCGAATCGGGTTTTACAGAAGACATTCCTACCCGTACAAAAGTAGGTACAACGCCACCTTTATCCGAATTTTGGCTTTATGATATTAAAAAGGATACCGTGCTTCAAGTGTCAGTTAAAAACTTAGAAGGCATTTATGATAAACCTGATTATTTAAAAGATTATCCCTCTAAAACAGATACGGCTAAACAGAAAAAGCTCGAAGCCCGCAAGGTATTTTTTGGCAATCCTATTTGGTCGGACGATGGAAAATATGCCGTAATGGTTGTTCGGGCGTGGGATAATAAGGATAGATGGATTGTGCAATTAGACCCTGCGACCGCTTCTTTAAAAACCCTCGATAGGCAACGAGATGAAGCGTGGGTGGGAGGTCCGATAAATGCCCTCGGTTTTTTGGGCGATAATAAAACCCTTTTTTACCAATCAGAAGCAGACGGTTATAGCCATTTATACACTGTTGATATTGAAACGGGTGTGAAAAAACAATTGACAAAAGGCAATTTTGAGGTGCAATCTGTTCAATTATCAAAAGATAAAAAGAATTTTTACATCACCACCAATGAAGTGCATGCGGGCGAGCAGCATTTTTATAAAATGGCTGTCTCTGGTGGCGAACGCACTCGTTTGACAACTAAAACAGGCGCCTACCAAGTGGTTTTGTCGCCCGATGAAACAAAATTGGCGTATTTGTATTCCTACTCAAATCAACCGTGGGAGCTTTTTATACAAGACAATGCACCCAAAGCGACGCCTGTGCAAGTCACGCAATCCCTTAGTTCCCAATTTAAATCGTATGCTTGGCGCGACCCTAAATTGTTGACCATAAAAGCCCGTGATGGTGCAGAAGTGCCTGCCCGTTTGTATGAAGGCAAGGGTGAAAATGGTAAAAAACCCGCTGTCATTTTCGTACACGGCGCAGGGTATTTACAAAATGCCCACCGTTGGTGGAGTTCTTATTTCAGAGAATACATGTTTCACAATTTTTTAGTGGACAAAGGCTACACCGTTTTAGATATGGATTATCGCGGTTCTGCGGGTTATGGACGAGATTGGCGCACAGGTATTTACCGTTTCATGGGCGGCAAAGATTTGACCGACCACGTAGATGGCGCAAAATGGTTGGTTGAAAATCAAGGGGTTGCTGCCGATAAAATTGGCATTTATGGCGGTTCTTACGGTGGTTTCATCACCTTAATGGGCATGTTTACCACACCCGATGTGTTCAAAGCGGGAGCGGCTTTGCGTCCTGTAACGGATTGGGCAGCGTATAATCATGGATACACCGCCAATATTTTGAACGAACCGCAAACGGATTCCATCGCCTACCGCAAAAGTTCGCCGATATACCATGCCGAAGGTCTAAAAGGGCATTTGTTGATTTGTCACGGCATGGTGGACGTCAATGTGCATTTTCAAGATGCCGTTCGCCTCACGCAAAGGTTGATAGAATTGAAAAAAGACAATTGGGAATTAGCCGCCTATCCGATGGAAGATCATGGTTTTGTAGAACCCACTTCTTGGATGGATGAATATAAACGGATTTTTAAGCTGTTTGAAACATATTTGAAGGAGTGATTTTACATTAAACACAAAGAAACAAAGATATACAAAGTTAGATGTTGACAGCTTAAAACAAGAAATGTCAACATCTAACTTTGTATGTCTTTGTTTTTTTGTGTTTAAAAAGGATGCTTTAGATTTTAAAAGTTACAAGTATTTATCTTTTCGAATCTAAAATAGTATTTTCACTCAAACACGCTATGATTGTCAAAACCAAAGCAAGCACAGCTGCCAAAGTTCTAATACTATGAAATTGATTCCAAGCCCCTTCAAACTTCCCTCTTTGTTGCGCCATCTCATTCAGCGTTGCCGTTTTTAAATTAAAACTTTCAAGCATATTATTCAAAGGAATATTCCCCAAAGCCGTCACGCCTATCACGCCTATTATATACACAACCGTAGCCGCCAATAAAAGCCAAAAACGGGTAGAAACAGGCTGCCCATAATGTAGAAAAGTGCTAAGCGGCAAAAGCAAAACTGTCCCCATAAAACTGATAAAAAAAAGCGGATTTTGTATCGCCCTATTGATGGATTGCATGGCTGAAATATATTCCGCATCAGGCAATTGACCTAAGCCCAGATTGACAGAACAGGCATAAGCATATAAAAGCCCTGCAATTAAGGCTGCTGTGGTTGTTGTTATGGCTAAAATGATGTTTGTGGTTGTCATTTTTATTGAAATCTCCTTTTTAATGATGAAAGAGATACTTATATGAGAAAAGAAACCGCCTTGTGAACTGTTGGGTTTGCGAGGCGGTTTTGGGTTTAACTGAAAGGTACTTAGTCTATCCTTTTTTTATTGAAAAATGAGGTGGATGCAAGTCTGCCATTTTTAGCAATTTACGCAGATTAATAGCATTGGAGCGATTAGTTTTCAGCAAATCAATCGTTGCACGTCCAATGGGTGTGATGCCCGCAATATACAAATCATCATCACTCCATTGAAAATGGTCAGTCCAAATATCTTGGCGAGGGTGAAAAAGTCGTGCAATTTGTTGCGTTAACGGGTCAATATGCTCGATTTTGTCACGTTTATTGTTGTTACAGATGCCGCAACTCCGTGCTAAATTCTTCAATTCTGTTCTACCATTGAGAATAAGAGGAATAATGTGTTCGTAATGAAAATAGTCAGTCGAAAAATTGGCAGGTAAAATGCAATATTCGCAATAACCTTGCGATAATTCAAGAATTGTTCGTTGAATGGCGACAGAAATATAAATATTAGGCATGGGCAAGTGGTATTAACCCCAATGATTCCATTACTTGCGATAAAGGAACAGCACGAAGCTGTGCCAATTCAATCATATATTTCACCCGTTGGTTGCGTAGTTTTTCTTCTTGGTTGGCTAAAAGGTCAAATTCGGTATGTTCAGCATCGGTCATTGTGCTTAATTCCAATTTTTCAACCAAAACTTGGTAGCGTTCTGTTTTGGCAGTATCTAAAACGGTGCGGTTGATTTTATGTAATAGCTGACGCTCCCGCAAGGCTTTGTCCTGCGTTCTTTTACGGCGCAACAAAGCATTAATGTCTTTTATAAACCGCTCCAATTCTGTAACGGGCATTTTATCGGCATCATGTAAAAGGCTTTTACTATCAATGGGTAAGACTTCCATATTTCTATATTTTTTACAAAAATAGCTTTTTTTATTCAAAAATGAAAGTTCTACCTAAAAATTTGTACTTTAGATATTTGTTGAGGGAAAAAATATATCCCGTTTATTTGTGATGTGATTAAAAAAACGAAAAATACTGAGGAGGTGCTTTCTGTTTTTGAAAAATGGAACCACCTTGTGAACTGTTGGGTTTGCAAGGCGGGGTTTGGGGTTTTTACAGGTCTGATGGTAAGCGTTTTTGGCGAAATACTGAGGGGTATCTAATTGCTATTAAGTTTAAAATTTGAAGAACTTACTGATAGTTTTTTTAATTGTAGCCATAATTCCTGTTTCAGCTTTTGGCTTTCTTTTTTTTCTTGTTTTTTTCTTCATAAGCTGAGCTATTTCTGGTGGAGAAAAGTATAAGATATGTTTCTTCTGTTCAACAGATGTGAGTAAATTTTTATTGAAATAAAAAGGGTCTGGAATTCCATCTAATGAATTCAAAATACCAACTTTGAGTGCAAACTTAGCATAATCCCAAAAAGCATTAATATTTTTCCATTCATTTAATGGCTTCAAATAACCTTTGTAGTTTGGCATAAATTGTAAATGCCCTAATTTGCTTTTCTCAAATGAGCAAGCTTCTACTAAAATAGGTAAAAGGTGAATTTTTGATTCCTCTTGTCGCTCTAATGCCAATGGTATTTCTAAACTTTGAATATAACCAGATTCAAGAAAGGCTGGTGTAACGAAAAACAAAACTATGTCGGCATTTTTTAGCTCCCATTTTATAGTATTATCCCAATGACTACCCGGAGAAGTATGTTGATCAAACCAAAACTCTACTTTATGTTTTTCTCCTTTATAAGTTATGGTCTTTAGAATAGAAGGGAACTGGACGAAAAGCGGTAGAAGACGCTCATAATCTTTTCTTGAATAAGAAAGAAATATTTTGATTTTTCGCATAAAATATAATTTAAAATATTTTATTTTAAACAAATTGTGTTTTACATTTGTGCTTGTATTAAAATAGTATTGCAAATGTTAAAAAATTATTATCTTTCGACTATTTTTAACAGCACTATTTTTATAATATGATAACAGCAAAAAGCGAGACAACCAAAACTGAACTTTTCATCTCTTATGCAAGCCAACAGAGGAAAGAATTTATTGAACTATTCATTGATAGTTATTTATTTCAAATTAGAGATAGAGTAAACTATTGGTGGGATAAAGATATAGATAATAGGTCTTCTTGGGATTCACAAATACAAGAAAAATTAAATACAAGTAAGATAATAATCGCTTTTATAAGTAATGATTATTTAAGCGGAAAAAAAGAATATATTTGGAAAGAGGAAATACCAGTCATTATTGAAAAATTTACGGAAAAATCGAGTATTGTAATACCAGTTATGGTACATTCTGGTTGCCCATATAATATTTCTGAATTTGGAAAAGCAAAAATTCAGTTCTTCCCTAAAGGGTCAAGTTTAGAACAAGAACCAAATATAAATGAAATTTTTAACAAACTTCTGGAAGAAATAGTAGAGACTATTGAAGATATACAGACCCAGAAAGATGTTGAATATCCATCACAATCTGTTGAAATAAAAAATACAGCGAAAGATAACCATGATACTATTTATAAGGTAAACCAAACAGAGGAGGAAATAAAAAATCCTCTTTTTTCATCAATTGAACGAATATTAAAAAACATGGCAAACTACTATTTCAATCAAAATGGATTCAAACAGCCAATGAATTCATATTTGCGTTCATACTTAACTTCACAAAAAGGTGCTTTTCTTCTTATTGAAAACAATTTTCGTAAAATTGAAACGGAATTAGAAGAATTCATAAGTCCTGTAAAATCATTATCAAATGATTTAAAAAAGCGTTGTACGCAGATTCAAACTCTTATGACAGAAAGTAATTGTGAAAACTTTCCTTTATCTAAATCAGTTTCAGATATTATTATACATATCGAAGAGGTAGATGATAATCTAATATCATTAGTAAATAATTCTCAATTAACTTCTAAAAAAAGTATTAAGTTCAATCTCTTAATCCCACTAGCAAATGAAATTAAGAAATTACAAATTCTTATTGATTCTTTAATAGAGGAAGCGTATAATCCCAGTTTAAATTAGCCAAATACATGAGTATCCTTAGCAAGATGATTGAAAAACATAAAGAAAACTCTTATCGTTATGGACGACAGGAGTATCTACAATCTCTTGCTGGTATTGGTAAAAATCTTGATGAATCAGTACCTAATGATATTTCACAAAAAGATTTACTGGCTCTAGAAAATGAATTAGGACAACTTAAAAAACTAATTAAATCTGAGAAAGCTAAGGAATCTCAAATTATATTAGTAAACGAATTAATCGCAAAAGTTAGTAGATTAGCAAATAAAAAACCTTCTCAAAGAACTGAAAAAATGAATTTAGATTTACTTAATTTAGGAGGTCAATTAATGAATTTACAAAAAGTTTTGCAATTAGCTCCTCTTTCTATAATAGCAAAATCAGTTTTTAATCATTTCATAATTAACTAATTGGCTTATGAGTACACTCGCAACTTCTGGTGAAAACAAACGCAAACATTTAGAACTATTACAAAGTGTAATAAATCGCCTTGCTTCAAACTCCTTTATGATTAAGGGATGGGCTGTGACTCTCGTTGCGGCAGTATTTGGATTGGCAATTGCTTCATCAAATAAGAATCTTAATATTTTTGGGATTGCTCTTATACCTGTTTTACCATTTTGGATTTTGGATTCATACTTCTTATGGCAAGAACGGCTTTATCGTGGTTTATACATTAAAGTTAGCAAGAAAGATGAAACTGAGATTGATTTTGATATGAATGCTACAATTTTCAAAGGTGGAACGAATACTTTTCTATCTTCTCTTGTATCTTTTACATTATCCGTATTCTACCTATCCTTAATTATTATAGTGATTTTAGTGGTAGCCCTATTTCCGAGTGTGGCTAAATAATCAACAAATCATGTTTTAAAAAATGAACAGTGTTGCCCCTTAAAAAACTTCACAGCTGGTACAAGTGTTAGAGCGAAACCCAAGCTCTGCTCGTGAGTAGGTCTATGTCCCCGAATGCACTCAGTAATATAGCACTTACAACCCCCTCAGTATTTCCCAATTCCAAGCCCAAAAAGCGCATAATCTCTTACATACCAAAGGATTATGCCCAGCGTGTACGAGCATTGGAGCAAAGCCCGAGTTCTCGCTCATGAGCGAGTCCTTGTTACCGTCAAGACTTATTACCAATCAAAGCAACAGATAACAATATCATAAAGTTGAAAAGACAATAAAAACAAATAGTCAAATAAGCATACATTCAGTTTATCTGTTATTACATTTGCATACCCAATAAAATCATAGAAATAACAGAAGCAGCAGAAAAAGGGGAATTGGATAAATGGATTAAGGATAACACGGCAACAAAATAAGCCCTTTGAACAAAAATAATAAACCCCCTGTTTATCTTATTAAACAGCAAAAAAAATGAAACCATATAAAAATTTACATGGCAATTCAGGTGTTTCCTCTTACGAAATTGGAGAAGACAAGATAACTGTACAATTTACTGACGGAACAGTATATCTATACACTTATGAAAGTGCTGGAAGTGCCCATATAGAAAAAATGAAAGCCTTAGCTTTAAGTGGACGAGGATTAAATAGCTTTATAAATACAACTGTAAAGAAAGGATATGCCCGCTCTTAAAGGCTTTTTGAAGTATTTAGGTATTTTTAATAAGCCTAAATTTCATAAATACTGAGGGGGTCAAAATCCCATAAACGCTTGATTATCAAACCGATAATCAAGCGTTTTTTAGTTAAAAAAGGTAAAAATACTGAGGGGTACAGTTTATTTCAAAAAAACGCTTATTTTTGTATCATAATGGCAAGAGATAAAATACACAACCCCGTCAAAGAGGCTTTAATAGATGAAGGCTGGACAATTACAGATGACCCGCTTTATATAAAAGTTGGCACTTTAACCGTTTTCGTTGATTTAGGCGCAGAAAGAGTATTTGGGGCTGAAAAAGATGGTGAAAGAATAGCGGTTGAGGTAAAAACATTCGGCAATCCTTCATTTATGACGGCATTATACGAAGCCATTGGAAAATACGCTGTTTATCGAAAAGCTTTAAAATTAGATGAATCAGACCGCATTTTATATTTGGCTATGCCCGAAGATGTTTATGATAGGTACTCAAAAGAGCCTCTTTTTATAGGTAGTTTGGAAGATGAAAATATCAATTTAATTTTATTTGAAACAGGCATTGAAAAAATCACAAGATGGATAAAAAGATAAAAAAGTATCAAAAAGCCATTCTCAATATTTTGAGCGAATATTCAAAAATCAAATATGCGAATGTACAAGGCGACAATCAAATAATAGCCGATAAAGACAATAACCGTTTTCTGATAATGACAATCGGTTGGCAGAAAAATCATTTTGTCCACGATTGCCCTATGCACTTTGACATTATCAACGGCAAAGTTTGGGTACAAACAAATATGACGGAATGGAATGTCGGTGAAATGCTTGAAAAACAAGGCATTTCTAAAGCGGATATAGTTTTAGGGTTTTTATCGCCCTCTACGCGCGCCTATTCAGAATATGCTGTTGCTTAATATTAAAATACAGAGGGGTCAAAAACCCACAAACGCTTGATTATCAATCCGATAATCAAGCGTTTGTCTATTAAAAAGGGTAAAAATACTGAGGGGGTAAAAAATATCCCCGTAAAATAGTAGTTTTGCTAAATGGTCGGGACATTCATTTCCCACCTACATTTCATCCAAAATTTCATCCAAAATGGCTTACAAAAAAATATCCATCGTTTTATCGTTTCTATTCCTCTTGGGCGTCACCAGCATTCACGCCCAAATGACACAGGCATTAGCCCGCAGTACACCCGAAGTGGAGGGCGTTTCATCCGAGGCAATAACCAACTTTTTAGATGCCGTAGCCAAAAGCAAAAATGAATTTCACAGTTTTATGATGCTCCGACATGGCAAAGTGATTGCCGAAGGCTGGTGGAATCCCTATCGTGCGGATTTGAAACACACGCTTTATTCTACCAGTAAAAGTTTTACAGCAACGGCAGTGGGCTTTGCGGTGAGTGAAAAACGTTTGACCGTGAATGATAAAGTGGTATCTTTTTTTCCGAATGATGTGCCTAAAATCATTAGCCCTAATTTAGCAGAGTTGAGTGTGAAAGACTTGTTGACTATGTCCGCAGGGCAGTTTCCAGAGCCTTCGTATATATCGGGTAGGGATACCCATTGGGTGAAAGCTTTTTTAGCCACGCCTATTGTGAATAAGCCTGGGACTAAATTTTTATATAACTCCTTGTGTACGTATATGTTATCTGCGATTGTACAAAAGGTGACGGGTGAAAAAATCGTGGATTATTTGACGCCTCGCCTGTTCAAACCTTTAGGGGTTGAAGGCATGGACTGGGAAATTGACCCCCTCAGTATAAACGTTGGTGGATGGGGTTTGCGGTTAAAAACAGAAGATTTGGCGAAGTTTGGGCAATTGTTTTTACAAAAAGGAATGTGGAAGGGTCAGCAAATATTGCCCGCAGCTTGGGTGGAAGAAGCCTCTACGCTTAAAATTATCCAAAATCCCGACCTCGCACAAGAGAAAAAAGACGCAAGCGATTGGCAACAAGGCTATTGCTACCAAATGTGGCGGTGCCGTAACAACGCTTTTCGGGCAGATGGTGCGTTTGGTCAATACATTATTATGATGCCCGA
>JAYUQN010000494.1:0-3881 GCA_043756725.1 Saprospiraceae bacterium | reverse complement strand
ATTTGATTGTTGAAATTCTCTCGCCTTCAACAGGCTCAAAAGATTTGAAAGATAAAAAAGAAGTGTATGAATTTGCAGGTGTACCTGAATATTGGATTATTCACCCACAAGACCAAACCGTTTTGGTTTATATTCTAAATGAAAACAATCACTATGTTTTGGACAATATTTATGCCTCCACGGATACTATTCGAACCCACGTTTTTAAAGATTTAGAAGTGGATTTGAAAGATATATTTGATATTTATTGACCCCGCAGTATTTTTAGTAAAAAAGCCTTTGCATCTAAGCAAAGGCTTTTTTACTGAGGGGGGGTAATCGAAAACGTTTCCGCATTTTTCCCACAGGGCAAAAGCAATTCGCCCACTTTACATGTAGCTTTGAGATAAAATTTATTAAAAATGATGAAATTCCTCTTTATATTTTCCGTGATAATGCTTGTCGCTTTTCACCCTACTGACGACCGCCCTACCCTTTTCCTCTGCGGCGATTCCACGATGGCAAACAAAGCCCCCATTGACGCCCCCGAAACAGGCTGGGGCATGGTCTTTCCCGAATATTTCACCGATGTTGTGAAAATCCAAAATCATGCTGTGAATGGGCGTTCCACTAAAAGTTTTCGCACTCTTGGGCATTGGAAAGCCGTGATTGACCAAGTGAAAACGGGCGATTATGTCATTCTTCAATTCGCTCACAACGACCAAAAGAAAGACGATACCCTCAGATATGCCGAAGCGCACACCGATTATAAAAAGAATTTGACCCGTTTTATAGATGAAATCAAAGCAAAAGGCGGCAATCCGATTTTAGCAACACCTGTTATGCGGCGCAAGTTTGATGAAAAAAGCGGATTCGTTGACCAACACAGCGACTACCCTCTCGTAGCGCGGGCTTTAGCCCGCGAACGCAATATACCCCTACTCGACATGCACCTAAAAAGTCAAAAACTCATAGAACAACACGGCGTAGAAGGCTCTAAAAAAATATTCCTACATTTCCCCGCAGGTGTTTCACCCAAATATCCAAAAGGCGTAGAAGACAATACCCATTTCAGCCGATACGGCGCAGAGTTAATGGCAAGTTTAGCCACTGAAAGTCTATTTGACATCGGACATCCGCTTAGAAATTTCATCAAAAAATCGGCACATGATGAAAAATACAGCCACGAACTCCCTAAAATCGCTCTCCCTCTTTTCAGAAAAGATACTTACAATATTACCCGTTATGGTGCAAAAGCCGATGGAACAACCTTAAATACACAAGCCATTAATCAAGCTATTGTTATGGCAAATCAAGCAGGTGGCGGCGTTGTTTTAGTTCCACGAGGTTTTTGGTTAACGGGACCCATTGTCTTAAAAAACAATGTCAATTTGCACCTTTCAAAAGGCGCATTAGTGGTTTTTAGCCCCAATCGCAATGATTTTCCTTTGGTTTTTACCAGTTTTGAAGGTGTTGAAACCTATCGTTGTCAAGCCCCTCTTTCAGCAGTAGATGCTGAAAATATTGGCATTACAGGCGCAGGTATTTTTGATGGAAACGGACAAGTGTGGCGCATGTTGAAACGCAGCAAAGTCAATGACAATGAATGGAAAAAAATCACGTCACAGGTAGGTGGTGTTTTTGATGAAAATAAAGAAACATGGTTTCCATCCGAAAAATCTCAAAAAGGCAATGCGCTTTATAAACCCGGTTATGCGCTACCCAATAAAGAAGATTATGAAGCTATTCATGATTTTTTACGCCCCAATATGCTCGTCTTAACCAGATGCAGCCGCATTTTAATAGAAGGCGTCACGTTTCAAAACTCGCCCGCTTGGACTTTAAACCCGCTTATGAGCGAACATTTGACCATTAAAAATGTGATTTGCAAAGCACCCAGTTATGCCCAAAACAGTGATGCTTTGGATTTGGAATCGTGTAAAAACGTCCTTGTCGAAGGCTGCAATTTTGATGTCGGTGACGATGGCATCACCTTAAAATCAGGTCGGGATGAATTCGGCAGAAAGCGGAACATGCCTACTGAAAACGTTATCATTCGGGACACTCGGGTCTATCAAGCGCACGGTGGGTTTGTTATTGGCTCTGAAATGTCGGGCGGTGTGCGCAATATTTATGTGTCGAATTGCACTTTTATGGGTTCCGACATCGGTTTGCGTTTCAAAACAACTCGAGGACGAGGCGGTATTGTTGAAAATATTTACATCAGCGACATCAATATGAGTGATATACCCGCCGAAGCTATTTTATTTGACATGTATTACAACGGCAAAGAAGCCGCCGAAGCCTTGAAAAACCCCAATCCAGAAGTGAAACCTGTTAATGAAACGACCCCTCAGTTCCGCAATATTTTTATCCGCAATATCACCTGCAAAGGCGCTCATGATGCGCTCAAAATTCAAGGTTTGCCTGAAATGCCTGTTCAAAATATTGTGATTGAAAACGCTGTGATTGAAGCTAAAAATGGCGTTACGTGCATGGCGGGTAAGGATATTGTATTGAAAAACGTGACACTTTTGACAGAGAGCAAGGACAATATTAAGGTGAAAAACAGTACGAATGTGGTAATAAATGGTGTTAAAAAGTAGCTTCGGATTTATCTGACCTGTGCGATTGAAATGACTAACTACGCCTTTTAAGGCGTAGGTGAGATGTTAAAAACATTTTAGGCTTTAGCCAGTCACCTTTTTTAAGCTGAATAGATGCACGGCTAAAGCCAGAAGTAGGCTCGGCATTTCACCTACGCCTTAAAAGGCGTAGTTAGTCATTTCAATCGCACAGGTCGGATAAATCCGAAGCTACTTTTCAAAAAAATTCGTGAAATTTGTAAATTCCTCAAATTCGTTATTATATTTGAGTTTGAAACAAAATTTTGACTAACCAAACTTTAAAAAAGATGCAACAATTTATTGGCGAATTTATCGGAACGGCTTTACTCATTTTGCTGGGCAACGGCGTTGTCGCAGGCGTTTTATTGAAAAATTCTAAATCTGAAAATGCGGGTTGGCTTGTCGTCACCCTCGGTTGGGGTTTAGCTGTTACGATGGGTGTTTTTGTAGCGGGTCGTGCAAGTGGGGCGCACCTCAATCCTGCGGTTACGCTGGCTTTGGCGGCAACGGGGCAAATGAAACTTGAATTAGTACCCACTTATCTTTTGGCTCAGATGTTGGGGGCTATTGCGGGTTCGGGTTTAGTGTATTTACATTATTTACCACATTGGGCTAAGACAGAGGATGCTGCTGCAAAACTGGCTGTTTTTGCCACAGCCCCTGCTGAAAGACATACGGTTGGCAATTTCATCAGTGAATTTATTGGCACTTTTGTGCTCATGTTTGGCTTAGGCGCATTGGGTACAAATGAGTTTGCTGCAGGTGTAAACCCTTTGGCGATAGGCGGTTTGATAACGGCAATAGGTTTGTCATTGGGCGGTCCTACGGGCTATGCTATCAATCCCGCAAGAGATTTGGGTCCTCGCATCGCGCATGCTTTGTTGCCGATTCCGGGCAAAGGCAGTTCCGATTGGGGTTATGCTTGGATTCCTGTTGTTGCGCCTATTTTGGGCGGCATTTGTGGGTCTTTTTGTTATCTCATGCTTTTAAAGTAGTTGCGAATTTATTCGCAACGTGTTGAAAATTAATACGTTGCGAATATTTATTTTTTATAACTCATCAATATGTTGCGAATAAATTCGCAACTACAATATGCTATGCGCTTGCTCATTTTCACCAACCGTGACCTCGCCAGTAATATCAACCTCAATTTGATTTTACCCCATATCAACCATCTCGTCACCCACATATTTGTCTCTGACAAAGTTGGCGGTAAAAACACAAACCCACCGAAGGAACTAAAAGAACTAAAGTTTTTTGAACAGACTTTAATCA
>JAYUQN010000493.1:0-3889 GCA_043756725.1 Saprospiraceae bacterium | reverse complement strand
GCAGCACGTGCCCCATAAATAGCGGCAGACGCATCTTTCAAAACCGAAATGGTTTCAATATCGCGTGGGCTTAAACGACCCAAACCACCATCTCTGTCGGGAATACCATCAATGACGATGAGTGGACTGTTGTTACCGAGTGTATTGGTTCCCCGAATTGAAATCGTTGCACCGTCATAACCCGGCTCGCCACTTTGTTGAATCACCACTAAACCCGGTAAGCGTCCAGCAAGGGAGTTGGTAATATCCGTAGCAGGTGATTTAATAATTTTTTCACCTTGTAAAGTAGATACTGCCCCCGTTACAGTCACCTTTTTTTGAGTGCCATAACCGACGACAACTATTTCGCCGAGCGCTTTAGTATCTATTTCAAGACCTAAATCTATAGAAGAGCGACCACCAATGGCTTCTTCTCTCGACAAATAGCCAATGAAACTAAAAACCAAAGTAGCATTTTTATCAGCTGTTACGGTGTAATCGCCGTTAACATCCGTAATAGCCCCTGTTGAAGTGCCTTTCACCACTACACTGACGCCGGGTAAAGGTTCTCCTTTTTCATCAGAGACTTTACCCTTAATACTTTGAGCGGTTGCATTTGTGAAAATAGCAAAAATAAACACCATAAAAAGGAAACTTATTTTCCTATTTAAGGGATTACATTGAGTAAGAATTTTCATACGTTTAATTTTGAATTAGTTAATAAAAAAAAGTTGGTACTTAATGACATACAAAATATGATGTGATAGTTAAAGGACAATACTAAACACAGTTAAAGAGAGTTGAGTAAGTTTTTCATATACTTAATTTATTTTTGTTACACTTGGTCAATTACGCCTCAAATATAATTTAATACTTTTAAGTTTTATAATAAAACTAAATTTTAATTTTGTTTTTTCGATAAAAACAAAATCTTTAAATCATTATATTATTTTTTTAAATATGATATTTGCTCAACGGAAGAACTATAATAAACAGGGGTAGGTCAAATTTTTTACTCTGAAAGCTAAAAAACAGCATATCTTTGCCTATCAAAATTAACATTTTAATGTTTTAAAAACCATGTCAAAAAGAAAAATAAATCAAGAGGAAGATGGCGGATTAAGAGGGTGGCGAGAAGGAGAGTTAATTGAAACCTTCAACCTTAACCGTATTATCACCTCTAAAACTTCTTTGATGCAAGAATGGCTTGATGTGCAGACACCCGAATTAAATGTAGCAGAACAATACAATTTCGATAGATCTTTGCTGAAAGCTCAAAAAAATATAGCAGGCTGGTATGAAGAAGATTTAAAAATGAAATTTATAAGCCCCATTTTAGAATTAGGGCATTTGGCAGATGATGAAATCGTTATAGGATATTTCGATAAAATTATTTCTGCAACAGTAGAAGGTATTAAGCTGACCGTAAAATCTGATTTTATGTTGGCAAAAGGTATTTTAGATGTTTATAGAACGCCTTATTTCCATTTTCAAGAATACAAGCCTTATAAAAACCCTTCTGGCGATTCTATGGCGCAACTTATAGAAGCCTTTTTAATTGCTCAAGAAAAAAATAAAAACGGGAAGCCTCTTTATGGCGTTGATATTATGGGCGCAAACTGGCGGTTTGTTGTCATGCAAGATAAAACTTATTGTATCTCAGATATTTTTAATTCCGTTGATAAAGCAGATTTATTAACCATTATCTCTGTCTTACGAAAATTTAAATATATTTTAGAAACTCGTTTGTTAGAATAACTGCCTTTTTTATTGAAAATAATGAGTGTCTATCAAAACAACCTCGAAAAAGCGTTTTAATTTTTATCAAATAAATCCATCAAATAATCCACTTCCAGTTCTGACAAAACGCTTATTTTCATCAACGTTTCTTTGTCTTTTTTATTGTTTTGCCAATATTCGTAGGCTTTGTCATAGCCTTTGAGCAAGTTTTCAACATCCAAATAAGGCAGTTCTGATTGGTCTGCAAGAAACTCAAGTGACGCACCTTTCCATTTGCCCCTAAGAATCATCAAATGGGCTTTTTTTATTTCTCCTTTTATTTCTCCTTCTCGTCTTAAAACTTGATAAGTATTCATTACATCTTCTTTTAATGGTGATGCTAAATATTTGTTGAAAAGTTCTTCTCTTTCTATGTCGCTAAGGTAGTCCTCTTCTGTAAGAAATGCAAGCATTTGCTGAAAAAAATCGAACCTATCGGGGCTATGCTTGAAAAACGTAAATACTTCGTGCAGCATATTTTCAATAGTGGCTTTCTTTGCAGAGTAAGTATAAGCTAAAAATAGAGCCCGCAATAAACCCTTTTCTTCCAACGCCAATATCTTTTCATCGGGTAAATCATGTACACTTGTCAAATGAATTTCAAAGTTAGGGATATGTTTCAAAATTTCTTTCGGTACATCCTTAAAACATTCGTGAAATTGCTTCACTTGCAAGCCTTTTTTACCTTGAAAAATAACGATTGGGATTATGAGTGAGGGCTTTCTTTTATTCGCTCTATCTTCTCGCCATATAAAAACAATGTATTCTAAAAGCTGGAAAAACAACGAAAAATACGAAGATATGGTCTTTTTATGCTCAAATAAAAGCGCAATAGCCACAGGTTTTTTCCTTTTTGACTTGGGGTTTTTCAAATACGTGCGATAAACCACATCTGCATAAAATTCGTCAAATTCTTGATTGACATAATTTGTATTGTCCAATTCAAAGCGGGTTAAATCCAAGAGCGTATAAAGCACAGGATAAAATTTTTCTAGGTATTCTAAAGCCGTTTCTTTGACTTTCATCGCCGCTTTGAAACTCTTGTCGCCTGTATGATGCAAGGATTCATCCTCTTTTTTTATAGGGTTTCCTTTTTTGTTTTTTTGCATGACTCCCTTGATTTAATGCTTTTTCAACGCTCAAATTTAATGCTTTTTTAGATTATTAAACAAATATTTGTTTTTTATATTATTTTTTATATATTTTGTTGAAATATTATTTCTATTATACCCTCCTCTACCTGTCCCGAAGAAATCGGGAGTATTTCTAGTCATTTTCTACTTTTTTCATCGCCAACAACTATATTTGTGTTTTTAAAAAACATCTAATCATTCTAAAATGAAAAGTCGCTACACCGCTTTTTTATACACAAGTCTCTTTTTTTACACCTTAATATATATAGCCTGTAAAAACGATAATACAGCACAAAACAGCACCGCTACCACCGCTGAAAACGAACCCACGCTTTTCACCCTCCTCACTCCCGATAAAACCCATGTGACTTTTCAAAACACCATCAACGAAGGCTTGAACACCAACGTTTTGATGTATGAATATTTCTACAATGGCGGTGGCGTTGCCGTAGGTGATATTAACAATGATGGACTCGATGATATCTATTTCACCAGTAATATGGAATCCAATCGCCTCTATCTCAACAAAGGCAATATGATGTTTGAAGACATTACCACCGCCGCAGGCGTCGCAGGTCGAGGCGGTCCGTGGAAAACGGGAACCACTATGGCAGATGTCAATGGCGATGGTTTATTAGATATTTATGTCTGTTATTCTGGCAATTTGTCGCCTGAAAAACGGATGAATCAACTTTTTATCAATCAAGGCATACCCCCTCTTGGGGGGCAGGGGGGCTACACTTTCATTGAAAAAGCCGCAGATTATGGCTTAAATAGCCCCGCCACAAGCACCCAAGCCACTTTTTTTGACTACGACAGAGACGGTGATTTAGATATGTTTTTACTCAATCACAACCCCAAATCCCTACCCGTTTTAGATGAAGCTTCTACGGCTGAAATGCTAAAAAAAGACGACCCCATGAATGGTATGCGGCTTTTTAGACATGATACAAGGGCAGATGCTAATGGAAAAAGTAAAAGTACCGAACCCATTTTTC
>JAYUQN010000492.1:0-11014 GCA_043756725.1 Saprospiraceae bacterium | reverse complement strand
TGAGTATGTTTCGCGGGCGGTCTTCTTGGCGTGGGCGTTTGCGCGTTTTGTTGCCCATACTGAGGGGGGTCACTTTTATCGTTTTGGTCGTTGCTTTTGCGCGCCCCCAATCGCTTTTGCAAGATGAAACCTTGAAAGGCGAAGGCATTGACATCATGCTCTCATTGGATATTTCAACAAGTATGTTGGCGCAAGATTTTCACCCCAACCGCTTAGAAGCGGCAAAGCGTGTTGCGCAAATTTTTATAGACAAACGCCCGCATGACCGTCTGGGTTTAATTATTTTCAGCGGTGAAGCCTTTACACAGTGCCCTTTGACAACCGACCACGCAAATCTTAAAAATTTCATTGAAAACATACAAAATGGCATCATCGAAGGCGGCACAGCTATCGGGGCGGGTTTGGTTGCGGCAGTCAATCGGTTGTATTCCAGCACATCAAAATCCAAAATTGTGGTTTTAATGACCGATGGTAAAAATGAAGGCGATACCTATTTTTCAACCGATGATGGCTTAGCTTTGGCGCAAAAATTTGGGATTAAAATTTATACCATCGGCATCGGTACTATTGGAGAAGCCTTAGCCCCCGTCCGCATCAAACCCGATGGACAGTTTATTTACGGTCTTCGTCCTGTTGAAATTGATGAAACCTTGTTGCAAAATATCGCTCAAACGACGGGCGGCAAATATTACCGTGCTACAAACGATGAAGAATTGGAGCAAATCTACGCTGAAATTGACCGTTTAGAAAAATCGAAAATTGAAATAACAACGGTGAAAAAAAGAGGCGAAGCTTTTGTACCCTGGGCGTTGGCGGGTTTGATTTTTTTAGTTTTAGAGTTGGTTTTGCGTTATACTATTTTTAGGACTATTCCATAGTTCTGTAAAAGCTTGAGCAGCCCCCTACCCCTGAAGGGGAGTACATCTCGAAGTAGCTATAAATTCTGAACTTTTTATTAAAATAGTTCTGAAAAAAAAACTCCATATCTCGAACTTCTTCGAGATGTACTCCCCTTCAGGGGTAGGGGGCTGCTCGGGATTTTACCCCATTTTAGATTTCTTATTTCATTTAAAAACAACAATTTGAACAATTTTTCACTTAGCGCATTTTTATACGGTATTCCCGTTGGTTTTCTATTCAGTTTTGGTTTTGGTCCCGTATTTTTCACCTTAATTCAGAGCAGCTTGCGCTATGGTTTTCGTAAAGCCGCTTTTATCGTTATTGGTGTTTTATTGGGTGATTTGCTGATGTTAGGCATTGCTTTTTCAAGCATGAAAGCGTTTTTGCCTGAAAAATTGGATGTTAGTTTTTGGGTAGATTTGATTGGTGGCATCGTCCTTTTAGCACTCGGCACGTCTTTTTTACTGAAACGCGCCATTCAAACCGAAGTGACAATAGAAGACAGCAAATTGGTGGCAAAAAATATCGGCAAAGGTTTTTTTCTCAATGTGCTAAACCCCGGTAATTTCATGGAATGGGTAGCTACGGCAGGTATTTTGAAGACCAAATACCATTACAGCACTTCACAAAACGTGTCCTTTTTTACGGCTGCCCTTTTAACAGTTGTGGTTTCAGAATTGGCTATTGCATATTATGCAGGAAAATTAAGAAAGATAGTAACTGTGAAAACGATGGACATCATTAATAAAGTGTCAGGTCTTATTTTCATAGGGTTTGGTTGCTTGTTTTTAGGAGAAGCGTTTTTTAAATAACATAAAATGATTGAAGGAATAGTCATAAAATCCACAGGTAGTTGGTATAATGTGCGGCGAGAGGACGACGGTAGCAATGTGCTATGCCGCATTGTTGGAAAATTTAGATTAGATGAGATGAACTTGACCAACCCTGTTGCCGTAGGCGATAAGGTATTTTTTGAATTAGAAGCAGAAGATAAAGGTTCTATCAAAGAAATTGCGCCTCGCCGAAATTATGTAGCCCGACAATCGCCTCGTAAGAAGCACGATATACATCTTTTAGCTGCCAATATTGACCAAGCTTTACTCTTTGTCACCATCATAGAACCCAATTTAAAACAAGGTTTCATTGACCGTTTTCTGCTCACCACCGAGCCACACGATATTCCAACCGTTATCGTTTTCAACAAAGCGGATATATATGGTGAAAAAGAGTTAGCCATTTTCAACGATATGAAAAATATCTATGAAAAAATTGGTTATACCGTCGTATTGATTTCAAGCACAAACGGAACAGGTTTAGACAATTTAAAAGAGATTTTAAAAGATAAAACCACTATGATTAGCGGGCAATCGGGCGTCGGCAAATCAAGTGCCGTGAATGCCATACAACCGCTTATGGTTTTGAAAACGGGTGAAATTTCAGATTACTCAGGCAAAGGGCAACATACCACGACTTTTGCTGAAATGTTTAATCTCAGTTTTGGCGGCTATTTGATTGATACGCCCGGCATTAAAACATTGGCATTCAACAACTTAGAGCCAATGGATGTAGCCCATAATTTTAGAGAATTTTTTATATTAAGCGACAATTGCCGCTTCGGGCGTTCGTGTTTACACCGCAACGAGCCGCAATGTGCCGTCAAAGAAGCCTTAGAAAAAGAAGAAATTAGCTTTATGCGCTATCAAAATTATCTAACTATTTTGGAAGAAGTGGAAGACCTTAACTATTGGGAGAGACATAAAGATTTGTAAACTATGAAAAATGGGTAATGAGCAATGAGCAATAGAAAATAGTCTAATATTTTAAGAATATCCTTGAAATAAAAAAGCCTTTCCAAGCGTCATGTATGGAAAGGCTTTTCGTTTTTGGCTGCTTAAAAAAAAACGGAACAACTTAGACTGTTAAGTGTTATGTTTATTAAGTTCCTATTTATTTGGCATATTTTTTATAAGATATAATTATGTGAGGCTTTTTTAAGCCTACTCCGATTATTGTATTAACCAACTTGTCAATTTATTTGTTGCTGTAATTTTTCGTGTGCAAATGTAGAGACGTTGCAGTGCAACGTCTCTACGTGGTTCATTTAACAAGGTTATTGAAACAAAATACCCTATTACACACAAAAAATTACAGCAACATTTATTTTACAATTTAAAAAAGAATTTTATGCGTTTTTAACTGAAACCCAACCAAATTACTGTCTATATGACTCATAAGGAGAGGGGGTACATTTTTTCACAAACTAATGTAATGCAAATGAAAAAGACATTTTACACCAGCGTCTTCATCCTCCTCGCTGCCTGTCTCTCTGCCCAATCGCTTATGGATTTGGTAAAAGAAGCAGGAGACGAAAACACAAAAGGCAATTACCTCAAAGCCATCGAAATTTACAGCAATGTTATTGCTGCCGAACCCAACAATGGCAAATGGTATCTCTCTCGTGGGCAAGGCTATTCCATTATCAACGACAACAAACACGCTGAATCGGACTATTCCAAAGCCATTCAATTGACCCCTCAGTATGTGGATGCCTACATCTCCCGCGCCATTCTTTATTTTTCTATCAATCAACCCGAACGCAGTATCAACGATTATAATCAAGCTTTACGCTACTTGAAAGATGAAACCATGCGGGGTTTTATCTACAACAATCGGGGCAACGCCAAGTCTATGCGGCAAGATTATGATGGCGCTTATGATGATTTTCAGAAAGCCTACAACTTGGATAAGCAATCCATAACCGCTTTAGACAATTTGGGTAAAGTCCTCAATTTGATGAATAGAGGCGAAGAAGCCTTGTCCTATTTTAAAAAAATCTCTGAATTGGATACCAACAACTTGTCCGTTCAGAGCGATATTGCTTTCACGCTGCTCAATCTCCACCGCTTTCAAGAGTCTATTGACCAATATAATTTTGTGTTGACTAAAACACCCAATTCTGCTTTGGCTTTGAGCAATCGGGGTTTGGCTAAAATGAATATGCAGAATTATGAAGGTGCTTTAGAAGATGCCAACCGCGCTATTTTAATATATCCTGAAAATGCTTATGCCTTTCGCAATCGGGGTATGATTTATATATCCATGACTAAAAACACAGAAGGCTGTGCCGATTTTAAACAAGCGCTCAATTTGGGTTTTACTAAAAAATATGATAACGAAGTCGAGGATTTTTATAAATATCATTGCTCGGCGAGTAAGTTTTAAAGGCTTGAGCGGTGGTTTAGGAAACGGTTTTTTATTTTTTTTCAAAAAAAATAAAAAACCGTTTCCTAAACCACTTTCTCCCAAAACTACATTTTACACAACCTTTCAGCCGCATTCTCAAGCATATCTTCCGTTTTAGCAAAGCAAAGTCTGATAAATTGCTTTTCAGCCCCCCCCTTGCGATTTCCTCGGGACAAGTCCGTATTTGAGTAAAAAACACTAACTGGAATAGCCGCCACGCCAAATTCCAAAGTCATGCGTTTCACAAAATCTACATCCTTTTCATCGCTGATGCCTTCATAATCAAAGAGTTGGAAATACGTGCCTTCGCTTTTGATGGGTTTGAAACGGCTGCCTTTCATCAAATTCAAAAAATAATCCCGCTTTTGTTGGTAAAAATTGGGGAGCGATAGATACGTGTTTTCATCTTTTAAAAAATCTGCAATCGCATACTGCACAGGCGTATTGACTGAAAAAACATTGAACTGGTGGACTTTCCGAAACTCTACCATGAGGTATTCAGGCGCAACCACGTAGCCCATTTTCCAACCCGTTGCGTGAAAAGTTTTACCAAATGAAAACGAGGCGATGCTGCGTTTGAAAAGATTGGGATAGCGCAAAACGCTTTGGTGCAACTGCTCGTCAAAAATCAAATGCTCATATACTTCATCACTCAAAATCAAAATATTACCCCCCTCAGTAATTTTATCCAATTCTCGTAAATCGCTGTCTTTCAAGGTCTTACCCGTTGGATTGTGGGGTGTATTGATGATTATCATACGGGTTTTGGGTGAAACCAATTGTCTAAAGGCTGTCCAATCTATAGAATATTGTCCGAATGGACTCCCAGGGAGAGGCTGGTCTTTTGAAGGCTCTATAAGACGATAAGGCACAACAATACCACCACACACTTCTATACTCGGGGCATAAGAATCGTAAGCAGGTTCAATCAAAATCACTTCGTCGCCTTGTTTCACAAAAGCCATAATAGCGGTGAAAAGCCCTTGTGTACCCCCTGCTGTAATCGTGATTTCAGTTTGGGGATTGACAGGACAATGGTACATTTTCGCAATTTTATAAGCCAATTGTTCCCGCAAAGCCAAGACACCTGCCATCGGCGCATATTGATTCATGGCGCGTTTCATATACAGTGTCACCAACCGTTTCAGTTTTTCAGGACAATCAAAATTGGGAAAACCTTGTGACAAATTTATCGCTCCATGCTCTTGGGCAAGGGCAGACATGATGGTGAAAATAGTGGTGCCTACATTGGGCAGTTTGGATTGAATGGTCATATTGAATAGATTGGACTGAAATATATTAAAGTGTGTAAAATAGAAATTATTTTTTAAAAGAAGTAGTTAAGGGACGAAGTAAAAAATAAGATACCCAAAGGAGAAAACCCAAAAGAGGATTTGTTTTTCTTTTTTATTAAAAATGAAATTTTTTAATAAAAAAGAAAAACAAATCGCCTCCTTCTTCCTGCGTGTGGGTATGTTATTTTTTACGCAATCCCTAACTATAAAAGTGCTTCATCATACATGATATTTACCTCCTCAGTATTTCCTTCAAAAATTATGAAAAATCCCCTACCTTTGCACCCTAAATTTCACCAATAAAAAATGGCAACGCCAAAATCAGTCGCATTTTATACGCTGGGTTGTAAACTCAATTATTCTGAAACCTCCTCCATTCAACGTTTGTTTGAGGACAAAGGCTTTTTTGTCAATGATTTTGACGATGGCGCAGATGTGTATGTCATAAATACGTGTTCGGTCACAGATTTTGCCGACCAAAAGTGCCGTCAAATAGTTCGCAGAGCTTTAAGGCATACCCCTCAGTCACACGTGGTTGTGGTGGGTTGTTATGCACAATTGAAACCCGAGGAAATTGCAGAGATACCGGGCGTGGATTTGGTTTTAGGAGCCGCTGAAAAATTTAAAATTACAGATTATATTGATACCCTCACCAAAGCACAAGGCAAAGGCATGGTGCAGGCGGGTGAAATTAAGGAAGTTCGCACGTTTCACAACGCCTTTTCTTTTGGTGACCGCACACGCTCGTTTCTGAAAGTGCAAGACGGTTGCGATTATAAATGCGCTTTTTGCACCATTCCTTTAGCACGGGGCAAAAGCCGTAGCGATACTGTTGAAAATGTGGTGGCAAATGCTCAACAAATAGCCGATTTGGGGGTGAAAGAAATCGTTTTAACAGGCGTCAATATCGGTGATTTTGGCAATGGCACAGAGGTCATTGAAGGCACAAAAGCGAAAAAAGAAGCCCTTTTTATAGATTTAATCAAAGAATTGGACAAAGTGGAAGGCATCAGCCGCTTTCGCATATCAAGCATAGAACCCAATCTTTTGACAGATGAAATCATAGAATTTGTGGCGCAAAGTCAACGCTTCGCTCCCCATTTTCATATTCCCTTGCAGTCGGGCAATGATAAGCAATTGCAACAAATGCGCCGCCGCTACAAACGGGATTTGTATCAAAAGCGGGTTGAAAAAATAAAAGCAGAGATGCCGCATGCGTGTATAGGTGTGGACGTAATCGTGGGTTTTCCAAATGAAACGGATGAAGATTTTAAGGAAACGTGCAATTTTATCAACGATTTGGACATTTCGTATCTCCACGTTTTCACCTATTCGGAACGTCCCAATACTTTGGCAATTGAAATGGGAGATGTTGTGCCAATGCGCATCCGCAAAGAGCGCAACGAAATGTTGCGGATTTTATCTGAAAAAAAGAAACGCGCTTTTTACAGCCAATTTTTAGGACAAACCCGCCCTGTTTTATTTGAAAACCATAAAGACAAGCGGTTTTTAACAGGTTTCACGGATAATTACATCAAAATTGAGGTTGAAAAGACGCTGGATACTGAGGGGGTAGTCAATTGGATATTCCCAACAGAATTGTTAGATTTTAATGAAGAAGGCGATGTGAAGGCGTTTGTAAAAATAACAGAATTTGCGTAAAAAAAACATAGAAAATTTTTGAAGTTGTTAGGAAAATGTTAATCTTTGCATTAAGATTGTGAAAATCAACCTAACTATTCCGAAAATTAGTATGAAAAAACGGTAATAAACCTCTCAAACGCTTCTGAAACAATCAGAAGCGTTTTTTTATGCCACTAATTTAGTAATTTTACGAATTCCCCAAATCTATGTGTCAAAATCAAAATTCGTGTAATTTGTAAAATTAGTAAATTCGTGGCTCGAAAATAAAATTTATCCATTTAACGATTCAAAAATGTATCCAGACTTTTCTTATATTTTTCATGATTTATTTGGCACTGCACCAGATAATTGGACTTCTATTATTAAAACATTTGGCTTTTTCCTTGCGCTCTCCTTTTTGACAGCCGCTTATATGCTTTATCTTGAATTGAAACGCAAGGCTGCAGAAGGTATTTTACTACCCCATAAAGTGAAGGATGAAAAAGGCAATTTGCAAGACGCCTATCCACATGACCGAGTGGGCGATATTACGATGGTGGCTGCCATTAGTGGTTTGCTGGGCGCAAAGATTTTTGCTATTTTAGAAAGCGCTGAAAATGTGAAAGCTTTTTTTGACGACCCCATCCACGCTTTTTTCAGTGGCAGTGGCATAGCCATGTATGGCGGTTTGATTGGTGGCTTCATTGGCGTCTATTGGTTTGTGACTAAAAAGCTGAAAATGAACGCTTTACACATGATGGATGCTGTTGCACCCTCTCTCATTATGGCTTATGCCGTAGGGCGCATCGGCTGCCAATTGTCGGGTGACGGCGATTGGGGCATTGTATCTGCTGTTCAACCAAGCTGGTGGTTTTTGCCCGATTGGATGTGGTCTTATGATTTTCCCCGCAATGTGGTCAATTCTTCGGGGCATCCAAAAGAAATCATAGAAGGTTTTGTGGGTCAGTATAATACAAGGCTTAGCCCGGGCGTTTATCCAACACCTTTGTATGAAACTGTTGCCTCTACTTTAATTGGTGCTTTTCTTTGGGCTATACGCAAGCGCATCAGTACGCATGGTTTACTTTTTATGATTTATTTGGTTTTAAACGGTGTGGAACGTTTTTTCATAGAAAAAATACGGGTTAATGATACCCTTAAGGCTTTCGGTTTAGTGTTCACCCAAGCAGAATTGATAGCCGTTTTGTTGGTTATTATTGGTATCGTTTGGGGTGGCATATTGTATAAACGGCAAAAAGCAATGGAAAAAACAGCGGTTTAGGCAACTAAATAAAAAATTAGTTTCCTAACCGCCTGTTAAAATCATAGAATACTGAGGGGGATAAAGATTTACTAAATTTGAAAAATTTAGTAAATCTGCATTCTGCTTAATTTCATAATCTTTAATTCCTATAACTTATGGAAGAAAAAAAGCCAAAAAAAGCGGCAAAAAAGAAGCAGAAAATCGAAAAACTCAATATGGGTATCAATGAATTTGGAGAGCTGACCACCAATATCAATCTCGATGAAATCAATGATTTTTTGAATGACAACATTGAAGATAAAAAATTGAATGAAAAAGCCAATAAAGAAAAAAAGGCTTAATTCTTTTAAATAAAAAATGTTTTAACTATTGTTAAATTAAAACAAAAAACTTAACTTTGCCTTTGTTTTCACTAAAAGCATTAAAGGATGAAATCAATTTTGAACTTAGCCGAGTATAAAGAAATTCGTAGTCGCTTGGAGAATCTAAAAATAGATTCAGAAAAGCAATGGGGGAAAATGGACGTTGCCCAGATGTTGGCGCATTGTAATATCTTGATTGAAAAAGCAACGGGTAAAATACCTTTCAAAGACGAAAGCAATTTTATATCAAAAACGTTGATAAGGTGGGTGGTTCTGCATAAAGTTAAAAAAGGCGATTTTGGAAAAAATGCCCCAACGGCTCCAAGCCTTGTTATAGCGGATGAAAAAGATTTTAACAAGGAAAAACAACGGCTTTTAGAAAATGTAGAAGAATTTTATACAAAAGGTAATCAAGCGGAATTAGGTCGTCATCCAGCTTTTGGCTCTTTTACCAATGAACAGTGGGGAAGTTCTCAATATGTACATCTTGACCATCATTTGAAACAATTTTCAGCGTAATTGTTATAAAATCAATGTTTTATGAAAACAAACCCGCATTTTTTAGGCTTGCGTACCGCTATTTGTAGAGTTCCTGATATGGAAGCTGCAAAAGATTGGTATTCAAAAGTATTGGGCATAGCGCCTTATTTTGACCAACCTTTTTATATCGGTTTTGAAGTGGCAGGCTATGAATTGGGTATCATGCCCGAAGAATCAACGCAAACTAAATCAGATAATATTCATATTTATTGGGGCGTTGTGGAGATAAACGCAAGCTACCAAAGGCTCTTAAATTTGGGCGCAAAAGCGCATGAAAAGCCTACCAATGTCGGTGAAAACCTTTGGGTAGCTACGGTAAAAGACCCGTGGGAGAATGTTTTTGGACTTATTCAAAACCCACATTTTAGTTTAACATAAAAAAATGACCCCCTCAGTATTTCATTGGTTTTAGTTGTCTAAAAACTGACAACTAAAAACTGACAACTAAAAACTTAATAAAATGGCTCAACAAGATTTATCAGCCGTAAAATACGATGAAGATAACATTCGGACGCTCGAATGGAAAGAGCATATCCGCTTGCGTCCGGGTATGTATATTGGCAAATTGGGTGACGGCTCTGCACCCGATGATGGCATTTATGTCTTGCTCAAAGAAATTATTGACAACTCCATTGATGAATATGTCATGGGGCATGGCAAACAAATTGACATCAAAATAGAGGAAGGATTTGTCACTGTACGTGATTTTGGACGGGGTATTCCACTCGGAAAAGTGGTGGACAGCGTCAGTCAAATCAATACGAGTGGTAAATTTGACTCAAAAGCTTTCAAAAAAGCGGTAGGATTGAATGGCGTTGGTACAAAAGCTACGAATGCGCTTTCAGAATATTTCAAAGTACAGGCTTTCCGCGAAGGTGATGTAAAAACGGCAGAATTTGCGATGGGCGGTATGGTGAAAGACCATAAAATTGGTAAAACGACTGAACCAAACGGCACTTTGATACATTTCAGACCCGATAATACCATTTTCAAAGGTTTCAAATACCGCAGTGAGTTTATTGAAATGCAGTTGTGGAACTATGCTTATTTGAATGCAGGTTTGAAAATCAATTTCAATGGTAAAACGCTCGTGTCAAAAAATGGTTTGCTCGATTTGTTGAACCGTAAAATTGGCGAAGAACATATTGAATACCCTATTATTTGCTTGAAAAGTGAAGATGTTGAAATCGCTTTGACGCATGGACGGCACTATGGCGAACAATACTATTCTTTTGTGAATGGGCAATACACAACGCAAGGTGGTACACATTTGCAAGCCTATCGCGAAGCCATTGTGGATACTGTTCGCAGTTATTACAATAAAAAATATGAGGCACAAGATATTCGGACTTCTATCATTTCCGCTATCTCCGTCCGTGTTGAAGAGCCTGTTTTTGAATCTCAAACAAAAACCAAATTAGGGTCATTGAATATTGCTCCTGAAGGTGTGACGGTTCGGAAGTTTATCGGCGATTTTATTCAAAAAAGCCTTGACGATTTTTTACATAAAAACAAGGAGACAGCCGAAGCTCTGAAAAAACGCATTGAGCAAAACGAGCGGGAGCGTAAAGAGATTGCAGGCATAAAAAAATTGGCAAATGATAGGGCTAAAAAAGCCAATATTCACAATAAAAAACTGCGGGATTGTCGCTTTCACCTTAACGAAAAAGCCCCGATTGGGAAAGAAGATAGGTTAGAAATGACCACCGTCTTCATTACTGAGGGGGACTCTGCGAGCGGTTCTTTGACCAAATCAAGGGATGTTGAAACCCAAGCCGTTTTCAGTT
>JAYUQN010000491.1:0-3899 GCA_043756725.1 Saprospiraceae bacterium | reverse complement strand
TCTTTTTGAATAGACACTTCACTTTCCCAAACAGCATCCCAACTAAAATCCGAATCGTTGCCATTTGAAACCCGTGAATCAAATTGCGCACCCGCAGCCGTTACACCAAAGCGAAAAGCATTTTGATCATCATCGTAGGTATCAAAACCAATATTGACAATGTCTGTTGCTACATTCAAATTATCGCGCGCACCTAATTCACGGCGAATTTTCAGCGGTTCGGGGTCATAATAATAAGCCAATATATAGACAGCAATATTGTCATACGCTATTTTAACTTCTGAATGAAAGGGTGATTTTTTATACGGTTGCGGGCGGTGCATGATGAAATCACTGGCTATAGGCAAGCCTTTCCAACATTCGTCGTTGGGTTGTCCGTCTATTTTTGGGGGTTTTATGAGGCGTGTCGCTTGCAGGCTTGGTTTGGGGTTTTTTATATATTTTACAGTATCAGCCACCGCTGTCTGTGCTGTTGTTTTGGGTGAAAAAAGGGTGAAAAAGAACACAAAAACTGTGAAAATACTGAGGGGGTGATTTTTTACGTTGAAATTCATGATTATAGGTTTTTAATTGCAAAAGACTTTTTCATAATGCTTTTTTAACTTGAATTAGGATTTTTAGGATTTCAAAGATTTAATAGGATTTTAGATGTTGACGAATGTACTTTCAACATCTAAAATCCTATCAAGTCCTTGAAATCCTAAAAATCCTAATTCAAATTAAAAAAGACAGCTTAAATACGGAGGGGTTGCATTTATACGAAAATTTTCGTAGTTCACTATAAAATATTTTATGCCATTTTGAATTTTACACTTATATTTGTAAAAAAAAGTATGATCACAAGTATAAAATCGCAGATATTAACAAATAATGAAGGCGACAAAGTTGCCATCGTTTTGCCTGACGATGAATATAATAAATTAATTGAAGCCTTAGAAGAATTAGAAGATATAAAGGATTATGACCAATTTATGGCTAATCCTGAGCCTACTATTCCCCTTAAAGATGCTATAAAAATGAGAAAACAAATTGTTCACCAATAAATTAATCAATCGTCACATTCACCCCGCTCCCACTCTGTTTTAATCTCTAAAAACCGCAATTCAAAGGCATGAAAAACTTGTTGATTTTGAGCTTTGGCAACAGGAAAAAGCCTACCCAACCTTTCCATCAAACCTTTTCTGAAATCAAAATTAGTCGTACAATCGCACTCTTTTATCTCTTGACGTAGTTCTTTAATATCCTGTTTCAATTCGTCAATTTGCTTTTGAAGGTCGTCCTTGTTTTCATCATTGTCACCCTTATCATCTGCATGGTCTTCTTTATTTTCAATATAGGTTTCAACCCAATCCAGTTTGCGTTCTGTATTTCTCAAATCATCTAATGTAGCGGTGTTTTTTCGCAAATCCCTTCCTGCATCATTTAAGGTTGGGTTTATTTGAGGAAAAACATCAATGCCTTTGCTGCGTTTTAGAGCTAAACCCTTGTCAGACAATGCTTTAAGTCTTGTTTCCAACCTTGCTCTAAATGCTTTTGTATCTTCTGGAAATTCCGCACGACCATTAATATCCTTTGAAACAATTTGAAAAGCTCCCGTTTTAGGGTTCAAAGCATTGTTATATTTCACCAAACCGAAGCTCAATAATTCGGCACTTGTGGCTTCTCGTCCTTCATATTTTACAGAATTGTTTTTCATCACCAAATCCCCTAACAGCCTTTCATTTTCATAGCATTTCCAGATTTTTTCACCGTTTAAATCAAAAACAACATAGCTAAAACCATTTTCCGCTTTGAAACGGAGGGTATTGTACGGGTCTTTTTGCTTAGCTGTATTAAGCCCACTTGACCGCATCCCGTTTTTATCAATTGATAAATTATAAGTTTGACCGCTTTCATCAACGCCATTTAATTGAAAACCATTGTCATCCACCGACAAATGGGCTTTTTCATTGTCCATACGCATTCCATTTTGTGAAAATGAAATACCCGCTTCGTCAAAAGCCTTATCTACAAGCGGATTTCCTGTTTGTGCCGTCGGTTTTTTATTGCGTATTATCTTGTCTATCAATCGTTTATAATTCGGCAATTGCTCGTCTTTCAAATCAATATTGTTCACTTTTAATGCTACAACGTAGTGGTTTCTAACCGTCAATTCGGCATCTTGGATATTATCTTTGTACTCATATTTACCACTTGGCACATCATCGGGCACTTTCAGGGAGTCAATTCTATCTTTAAAATAAAGGTAAAAAGTCGCTGCTTCTTTCGGGGAAACGGGCATGACGGCTGACACAGGATTTTCGGGTGTTGTAGCCGTCAAATTTGCTCCAGATACTGAGGGGGGTGTATTTTCATTGAAAATGTTGTTGGCAAAGGATTTTTCACCGAAAGACAAACCCATCATCACAACAACAAGCATACACGTGGCTATTAACTTTTCTAGGGCGTTTGTTTTATTTTGTGGTTGATTTAAAATGCGTTGAACACGATACAATAATTGGTTTTTACGGTTGCCTGCAAATGCCAAAGCGGGTTGATACATCGGGTAATATGCCATTTCTTGAACCGTCACGAGTGCTTTAGCATAGTTCATTGAGTTGCCACAGATTTCAATGGCAACATCATCGCAACAGTTTTCACGCTCGTTGCGGATGGTGTTTGAAATCAACCACACGGCAGGATGATAATAAAATAAAGCTTCAATCACGCTTTGTATGATGTTGAAAATGAAATCTTTACGCATCACGTGCGCAATTTCATGCGCTAAAATAGCTTCCACTTCGGTCGGCGACAATTTGTTTATGGCACCAATGGGGAACAAAATCATCGGTTTGAGATGCCCCACCACCATAGGCGTGCGTGTGAGGGCAGACTCTACCAATTCGATGCTTTGTTTGACACCGACTTTGTCTTTCAACTTGTCAAGCGTTTCAACCCAATACTCATCGGCAGGGAAATTTAAGCGGCTGCGGAGGTAATAACAATAGCTGATACCGCCCAGTAATTTCAAGATGAATAAAGCAACGCCCATCACCCAAACCAAGACAATTAGCGGAATGTGTTGGTTGAAATAGTCTTTAAAATTATCCCAACTCAAGGCACTTTTAGCCACCTCCTTCGTTTCCACAGGTTGTGCTATCTGTAAACCTGATGCGGTTGTCACAAGCGTATTTTCTGGAATAAACCGCACTTCGCCCGATTTTTTGCTAAAATCGTAGTAGTAGGCAAAAGTGGCAACTGCTGCTAAAAACACCATTAAAAGGGCTGCATTGGCGACCCAATAGCGCAGTTTTGCTGGTTTTTTACGTAAAACAATCATAGCAATGCCCATCACCAAAGCGATTGCCATAGCTTGCCAAAGGGAATGAATGACCATCCAGCCTAAAGCGTAATCGAGGTTTTCGGAGAAAAGTGCGAAATTGGTATTCATTGCTATAATTTTTTTCTACTTACGGGCGAGAAGCCACGAATTGACGAATTTAGCGAATTTTACTAATTTAGGTGTTGACATTTAAATTTATGAGACTTAAAAGCATGTCAACACCTAATAATATGTCAACATCTAAATTAGTAAAATTCGCTAAATTCGTCAATTCGTGGCTGACCACACATAATAATTCGTTAAATTGATTTTAATTTTCATCCTCCATCGAAAAACTCAAATTACCCTTTCTTTTATAAATTTCAAAGCCCCGCTTGTTGTTTTTCAAATATTTGGCTTTGTATTTTGCATGAAGAGCATCCGATTGTTTCACATTGTTGACAAACAGTTCTTTTTGATTGAGCCTCAAAAAAAGCCTTGTATCGTCGGTGATGATATTGTCGCTTTTAAGGTCTGTCACGAGCGTTGCAAAAAGTAATTCAGAATATTTGCCCTGAATTTCACCGCGTTTGCCTTG
>JAYUQN010000490.1:0-3904 GCA_043756725.1 Saprospiraceae bacterium | reverse complement strand
TCAAATATTGCTGCAAAGCTTCCCGTTGCCCATTTTTCACTTTTAGGGTATATTGGTGAAAAACATGCGTTGAATTGGGCTGACGAAAAGGCACTTGCAAGCCTTTTATTTTTTTGAAATTTTTATCATAAAACGCCGCCGCTTTTTGACGCGCTTTGCAATAAGTATCAAGGCGTTTCAATTTCACATCTAAAACGCCCGCTTGCAACGCATCTAAACGAGAATTGACACCTATTATACTGTGATAATATTTTTTCACTTGTCCATGATTGGCTATCATGCGGATTTTTTGAGCAATAGTATCGTCATTTGTCATAATAGCACCACCGTCACCATAGCAACCGAGGTTTTTAGAAGGGAAAAACGAGGTGCAGCCGATATGACCCATTGTGCCAGCTTTTACTTTTTTACCGTTTGAAAAAGTATAATCTGCGCCGATAGCCTGAGCATTGTCTTCAATGACATAAAGGTTATGCTTTTTAGCGACCTCTAAAATAGCTTCCATATCGCAAGTTTGTCCAAAAAGATGAACAGGTACGATCGCTTTTGTGCGGGGTGTAATGGCTTTTTCAATTAAAGCAGCTGTGATATTGAAAGATTTCGCATCGCAATCCACCATGATAGGTTTCAAACGAAGCAAGCCAATCACTTCAGCCGTTGCGACGTAGGTGAAAGCGGGAACAATGACCTCATCATCGGGCTGAAAATCCAGAGCCATCATCGCTATTTGCAAGGCATCTGTTCCGTTAGCGCAAGGAATAACGTGCTTAACATTTAGATAGTTTTCTAAATTTTTCTGAAACTGTGTTACTTGACCGCCACCTATAAAAAGTGTAGAATCAAGCGTTGTTTTAATAGCAGCGTCTATTTCACGCTTCATTTTTTTGTATTGACCTTTGAGGTCAACCATTTGGATGGGTTGTTTTAGTTCTATGACACTCATGTAGTAAAAAGATGTAAGAGTTAAAAATATATAAAAATTGGTTGATTTGAGGAGTTCAGATTTACTAAATTTCAAAAATTTAGTAAATCTTTACCCCCCTCAGTATTTTGGGTAATTAAACCCTATTTCAATCAATAATCTTGCTCAATACGCCCACTTTCCAAAATTTCAAAGCGGCGCGCTTTAGATGTATCCGCAATATAATCTTCGCCTTGGTTTTCAAGACCCTCGACAAGGTGAATACTCAAATCTTCTTTGATAAAAGCCACAATCAGTTTAACGGCATTGCCGACGACTTTAGTCCCTGCAATGGCTTTTTTGTCTATCATGATGCCTTTTTTATCATACGTTGCTAAGACGTAATCATAGTTGAGCAAACCTGCTTTCCAATAGATAAGCGCTCTGAAATTTTTGTTTTCAGTAGGTAGTTGAAAACAAGCGATGTATTCTGTCAAATCATCGGGGTCAGAGGGTTCATAATGGGCGATGAATTGCTGAATCATGACATCTGATAGAGGCTCGTTGTGCCTTGAAAAATCGTGGTGCGAATCATCCCTTAGGGTGACAGGCAGCTCTACTTCTGGAAAATTTTTTAAAAAATGCTCGAATGTTATAGCCATTTCTATAAAAGGTATTTTAAAATTGAGTGCAAAGGTCTAAAATTTTTTTTATAAAAAAAGTAATTCTGAAACGACAATTGGCAGGTAATTATTTATACGGATTCTAAATAAAATTAAATACTTTAACATAAATTTGTGGTTAGCGTTTTAGTATATAGTTTTGTAGATATGTTCGTAAAATGACATAAAATAGACATTTCTGTAAAATCAGCTTTAAATATAAAATAAAGTTTTTTCAATATGAATAATTGGTTTACTCAATATTTGACATCGTCCGTAGGTCGAAAACTGACCATGAGTTTGACGGGTCTGTTTTTGATAATGTTTTTAGTTGTCCATTTACTTGGCAATTTTCAACTGCTTAAAGACGATGGCGGCGAGGCGTTCAACAAATACACGTATTTTATGACGCACAATCCGCTTATTAAAACGATTTCTTACGGCTTATACTTTTTTATCATTCTGCATACCATTCAAGGTTTGATGATATGGGCTTATAACCGCAAAGCAAAGGGACAGAGTTATGCTGTGAAAACAACACCGCCGGGTGTAAATTGGGCATCTTCAAATATGGCTTTGTTGGGTACATTAATTCTTTTTTTCCTTATTATTCACATGGGTGATTTTTGGTTGAAAATGAAAATGGGCGAATTGGGCACTCGCACTTACGAAGATTTTGCAAATGCAGAACCCATTGCAGACCTTTATAGCCGTGTGTCCGTGGCTTTTCAAAATCCCCTTCTCGTAGCCGCTTATGTTATTGCCCAAATTGTTTTGTTTTTTCACCTAAGTCATGGCTTTCAATCGTCTTTTCAAACGCTGGGCGTCAATCATCCTAAATACACACCTTTTATTAAGGGGTTTGGTTTGGTGTATTCTGTTTTAGTACCGTTGGGGTTTGCGGCTATTCCCATTTTATTTTATTTTTTGCATAAATGATTTTTAACTTGAATTAGGATTTTTAGGATTATAAGGATTTGATAGGATTTTATATGTTGATGGCACAAATTGCACCATCAACATATAAAATCCTATCAAATCCTTATAATCCTAAAAATCCTAATTCAAGTTAAAAATCCTAATTTAAGTATTCTTTTTATAAAAATCTAATAATCAATTATAGACATGGTTAACGAAATAGACGTTCATGGCTTGAATATAAAAGTGAGTGATAGAAAATTGGCATCTAAAGCGCCCGAAGGACCTATCGCTGAAAAATGGTCAAAGTATAAAAATGCAATGCCCCTTGTTTCACCTGCCAATAAAATGCGGATAGATGTCATCGTGATAGGAACGGGTTTGGCGGGTGCTTCGGCGGCGGCTTCGCTTGGCGAGTTGGGCTACAATGTAAAGGCTTTCACTTTTCATGATTCGCCTCGCAGAGCGCACTCGATTGCGGCTCAGGGCGGTATCAATGCCGCTAAAAACTACCGCAATGATGGAGATTCCACTTATCGCTTGTTTTATGATACCATAAAGGGTGGTGATTATCGAGCACGTGAATCGAATGTACATCGTTTGGCAGAGGTTTCAGCAGATATTATTGACCAATGTGTGGCACAAGGTGTACCCTTTGCCAGAGAATATTCGGGTATGCTTGACAATCGCTCTTTTGGGGGTGTGCAAGTGTCTCGTACGTTTTATGCCCGTGGACAAACAGGACAACAGCTTTTGATTGGGGCGTATCAAGCTTTGAGTCGTCAGATAAAAGTCGGTTCTGTGAAAATGTATAACCGTCATGAAATGCTCGACCTCGTTGTGGTTGATGGTAAAGCCAGAGGCGTGATTGTTCGCAATCTTTTAACGGGTAAATTGGAGCGTTTTTCAGCCCATGCTGTTGTTTTGGCAACGGGTGGTTATGGCAATGTTTTTTACTTATCTACGAATGCCATGATGTGCAACGTGTCGGCTGCATGGCGGGCACATCGCAGAGGGGCGTATTTTGCAAACCCTTGTTTCACGCAAATCCACCCCACCTGCATCCCTGTTTCAGGCGATTATCAGTCAAAATTGACTTTAATGTCTGAATCATTGCGGAATGATGGGCGTATTTGGGTTCCTAAAAGAAAAGAAGATACGGGCAAACACCCGAATGAGATAGCGGAAGAAGACCGTGATTATTATTTAGAGCGCATTTATCCCGCTTTTGGTAACCTTGTACCTCGTGACGTAGCTTCTCGGGCGGCTAAAAATGTATGTGACGAAGGACGCGGGGTAGGCAAATCAGGTTTAGGTGTTTATTTGGATTTCAAAGCGGCTTTTGAAAAAATGGGTGAAGACAAAGTGCGCGAGCGTTACGCTAACCTGTTTGATATGTATGCTAAAATTACAGATGAAAATC
>JAYUQN010000489.1:0-11068 GCA_043756725.1 Saprospiraceae bacterium | reverse complement strand
CAAGAAGTTATAACTTATTGATTATCAACATTTAGGAAATTTTTAAAATTTCCTAAATGTGCGCTTGTACCACAAAGTAGATAATTCCGTAATATTTTGTGAACATGCTTGTTTTTTAATGTATATTTTACAATCTTCAATCAGAGATATTCTGTTCTCCTATTTTTCAAGTGGCAATATTATCAAAATAATACGGAATCATCTACTTTGCGGTACAAGAAGTTATAACCTATTGATTATCAACATTTAGGAAATTTTAAAAATTTCCTAAATGTGCGCTTGTACCACAAAGTAGATAATTCCGAAATAATATTTTGTCTTTTCGGTATCCGTTTGCGCCATAAATTAGAAAAGGAATGATATTTTTTCACAAAGATACGTAAAAAGCACCCCCTCAGTATTTTACCGATTTGAAAACAAAAAATAGCTAATTCTTTGAATATCAAGGAATTAGCTATTTTTTGTTTTTTATTTAAAATTTAATTTTTGAAATCTAAAATCAAAACCTTAATTTTGAATTTTTAAAATTTAAAACGAAAAAAAACGAAAATATGAAAAACGCTCCCTTATGCCCATGTTGTTGCCAAATTATACCCGATGTGGTTTTCAAAGAACTGAAAAAAGAAGGTTATGATGTCTCTAATGATAGTGCTAAAGAAGAATCTGAGAACTTCCGTGAAAAACGAAAATCTTTTATGGGCATTGCCAGAGCTTTAGCCCCACAAGGTGGAGAGGCTAAGATACTTGTCTATAATAGCCGCAATACGGGCAAAATGAAAGTGACCTTGGTTAGGAAAGAAGGGGATGCGCCTCATGCAGATAAAGATATCAATCTGGCTTTTGACAATGGCATCGTCGTTAGAAATTATTTCAAAACCCAATTGGGTTGGGACTCTATTGATGGTAATGGGATTGACTTGATTTTCAATGTCCACTATCTCGTGCGCTACAATAACGCCTTCTGGGATGGTGAAATGATGACTTTTGGCGATGGGGATGGCGTCAATTTTTCAAGTTTTGCCAAATCATTGGATGTGACAGGACATGAATTGGCGCATGGTGTTATTCAATACACGGCAGGCTTGGTTTATAAAGGGCAATCGGGTGCTTTAAATGAGCATTTTGCGGATGTGTTTGGTATTGCCGTCAAACAATGGCATCTGAAACAAACGGCTAAAACCTCTGATTGGATGATAGGCACTGATTGTATGATGGGCAAATTTAAAGGCAAAGCCATACGCTCTTTCAAATCACCTGCCGATGAAAGTGTTGTCTTAATGGCACAACCTGATAATATGAAAAACATTTATAAAGGCACATCTGACAACGGCGGCGTGCACATCAATAGCGGTATTTTGAACAAGGTTTTTTATTTAGTAGCACTTGAAATTGGTACACAAGAAGCCGCAAAGTGGTGGTTTGAAGCTTTAAATCTCTTGAAACCCACAGCCAAATTCAGGGATTTGTACAAAGCCTTGAAAACTGCAGCAAATGAACTGATACCGATTGCGAAAATACCGGCAAATGCACTCGAAGTCATAGGAAAAGCTTTTAAATTAGCAGGAATAATAACTAAAATTTGATATGCTATGATGATAAAATTGAAACGCGAAGGCGGGTTTATGGGAATGCCCGCCAACAAAAGTGTTGACATGAAAGAACTATCCCTTGAGGAAAAAACAGCGGTTGAAAAAGTTGTTGAAAACCCTCCCGCACCCAACACAGACACCAAACAACGGAGTTTGGCAGCCCGTGACGTGTGTTCTTATGAAATAAAGGTGAAAAAAGGAGCGAAAACCGTTACCATCAAATATGATGATACAACTATTCCTGAAAATATCTATATGATGTTTCAGAAACACCTTTGAGTAAGATTTGAAATTTCATTTAATAAACGCTATATTTGTAAAAAATAAAATCGCATGACGACACAGGCTGTTGCAGAAAAACTTTATACCGTAGAAGAATATTTTGAGTTGGAAAAAAACTCAGACATTCGTCATGAATATCACTATGGAAAACTCATTGAAATGCCGGGAGAATCTAAAATTGCAAATCGTATAGCTTTAAATATAGTAGCTGCTTGGCGTAAACCGCTTATTGATAAAGGCTATGAAATGTATGTACACGATGTTAAAGCCGAAGTCAAAAAACGAGGCATATATCGCTATCCCGATTTAGTCATTGCTCCTGAAACGGATGATGATGAATATCTCGTTACGCAGCCTGTTATTATGGTTGAAGTCGCTTCAAGGGATTCAATGAAGCGTGATTCGGTAACAAAACTGAAAGAATACACGGCTATTCCTTCTATGAAATACTATTTGATAGTGGCGCAAGATGAAATGTCCATTCAGTTTTACTATCGAAAAGATACCGAATGGACTTATACTTTCTTTGAAAACCCTACTGAAATGGTCGTTTTAGATGCTTTTTCACTTGAAATATCCGTTGCTGACATCTATGACCGTGTTAAATTTGCTGAGAATAAATCTGATATTTAAGCCGTAAATTGTTGGCTCATCCCCTCTTCTTCCGTATCCAAAGCCTGTTCGGGGTATAAAATCACAAAAGAAATATTTTCAAAAGCATCTGATAGTAATCGGGGCACACGCTCCATATTTTTTGTGTACGATAAAGTATGCTCTCGGGCATTAACTACCAAAAGCAAATCATCTTTAGAGAGCGTTGGGGCAAGGGATTCTAAAGTTTCCCATTCTGTAAATTGCTTAAAAACAGCACGTTGCAAAGGTTTATGGTGTGTTAAAGTCTTTTTGAAATCAGCACCTTCTCTTCCCACTGCATAAAAAACCAGTTTTGCGCCCAATTGGTGTATCAACCGATTCAAGCTATTGAGCCAGTGTGAGAAACCACTTTCCAGCTCCGCATTTATAGGCACTACCACAACAAGGCGACGAAAGGTATTGATAGGTTGCAATATCTTCGATACCATTACCGATTGAGAACATTTATGCAGCACTTGCGACATAATAGTACCAAAAAACATATCTACCGCAGAGCGTTTGCCATTCCAACCAATGATAATATCGCTAATAGCAAGGTCTTTTACTGCCCGAACTATTCCCCCAGCAGGGTTCAAATCCACCCTTGAAAGAACCTCAATTGTCACCTCTGCTGCCGCTGCATGCGCAATGGCTTTACTGAAAAGTTTATCATTCACTAAAATATTTCTACGCGCTTCGGCATCGTCATTCACAACCGACAAAGGGTAAATCGGCTCTTTAGATTTGGGGTTTTTAATCAATATCGCCAAGTCAATCAATTGCTCAAAATTGGCAGGATTGGCAATGGGAACAAGTATCCTTTCTACCCCCTCAGTATCGGAGCCTATTTTCTCTAATTCTTTGATTGCCAGCTTTTTAGCGGCATTTTCAGTAATAAAAGTTGAAACTAAACAGGTTACTAATATCATCAAAATCGTACCGTTTAAAACCGACGCGTCAAAGAGTTTTAAATCAAAACCTATTAAAACAATCGCTAATGTAGCGGCTGCATGACTACTGCCCAAACCGAAAATAATGTTGCGCTCAGTGACAGAATATTTAAATATTTTCTGCGTGAAATAGGCTGCCAACCACTTGGTTATATACGCCACAGTCAGTATCGTTATCGCCACTTTCCAACTGTTCAGATCGGCAAAAAGCACATTCAAATCCACCCGCATACCCACCGAAATTAAGAAAATGGGAATAAACAAAGCATTGCCTATAAAATTGACACGGTTCATCAAAACAGATGAATGGGGCACCAATCTATTCAAAATCAAACCCGCTAAGAACGCGCCAATAATGGCTTCGATACCCGCCAACTCTGCCATAACTCCTGCTGCAAAAACGACTAAAAGTGTAAAAATATATTGTGAAGTGCCTTCATTTTCTACACTCTTGAAAAACCATCGCGCTATGCCTGAAAAAACAAACAAGACTATGACTAAAAAAACGCCAAATGAAATTGCCATTTTCAATAAAACAGCCCACATATCCGCACCACCCACCGAGGAAGTTATCAACGATAAAAGTAAAAGCGCAGCCGTATCTGTTATGATTGTGCCTCCTACCGTCACCGCTACCGCCTCATTTTTTGTTACGCCTAAACGGGAAACAATGGGGTAAGAAATCAAGGTATGTGTGGCATACATGGATGCCAAAAGCAAGGAAGAATTGAAAGGGAAATTGAGAATATACAAGGTAGAAACTGTCCCAATACTGAGGGGTATGCTAAAAGTGAGAAAACCGAAAACAAGGCTTTTGTTGCGGTTTTTCTGAAAATCTCGAAAATCTATTTCCAAACCCGCCAAAAACATGATGTACAATAAGCCTATTGTGCCAAAAAGTTTCATGCCCGAATCCAATTCTATCAAACCAAATCCTTTGGGTCCAATAGCAACACCCGCTAATATCAAACCCACAATGCCCGGTATGCGCACTTTTTTCAACAAAAGAGGCATCAGTAGCAATATCAAGAGGATAATGCTAAATATAAAAACGGGCTGTTTGAACGGAATTGTTAAGTCAAAAAGAATCGGCATATTGGTGTATGGTTTTAGTGCAAAACTACTACAATTTATCTGTACTTTTACCTCCTAATTTTAAGTTTATGAAGGATACAATAAAACCTACTTACCTTTGCATTGGGCATTGCTGCCACGATTTATTCAATAAAAATAACATATTGGGTGGCACAACTTCTTATGCCAGCATCGCAGCTCATAAGCTCGGAGCAACCTCGGCTGTGCTGACAAGTGTGGGCGCCGATTTTGAATTTCACGATGTTTTCAAAAATCAAAATATCCCATTTCAATATAAAAAAGCGGATAAAACCACCGTTTTTGAAAATATTTACGAAGAAAATGGTAAAAGAACGCAGTATCTGCATGCCCGCGCCGCTATCCTTTTTCCACAAGATGTCCCTAAAAAATGGCTTAAAACGCCCATTGTTCAGTTCTGTATGATTGCGGACGAAGTAGATTTTTCACTGTTAAAATTTTTCCCAAACAGCTTGAAAGGGGCAACGATACAAGGCTGGTTGCGGCAATGGGACAGCACTGGCAAAATTTCACCCAAAGCGATGGATTGGGCGCAGTTATCCCCGCTTGATGTCGTGATTATGAGTGATGCCGATATTGCAGGATTTGAGTCCGCTTTGCCCGCTATTGTTTCAGCCGTAAAAATCGTGGTTTTGACACAGGGCGCATACGGGGCTACTGTTTTTCAAAATACAAAACCTACCCATTTTCCATCCTATCCTATTAAAGAAGTGGATGCCACAGGCGCAGGTGATGTATTTGCCGCGGCTTTTTTAATAAAATATGGTGAAACGCAGGATGTCTCACTTGCCACAGCGTATGCACATACGGCTGCATCTTTTGTGGTAGAAGGTGTTGGTATTCAAAATTTGACGGCAATGGAGGCGATTCTGGAGCGGTTTGAAAAATATAAGACTCTTTTTTTGTTGAATATTAATTAATGTTGTAATTCAAGAACACTTTTATGTACCCCTAAATCGGACATACGGATTCTTGGGTTTTGAGTTGGCGGGCTTGCCCAAATTGGGTAAAAAAGATACAGGCAAATTAACAAAAAATCTCTATCTTTGACTAATTTTCAAAGATATTTATAATACAGGATTCATGGATGCACAAGCAATAAATAAATGGCGGCAAGCCAATAAGCGGTTATTTTATAAATTTCCGAGTGAATGGGTTGCATTTTCGCCCGAAAAAGGTATATTAGCGCACAACCCAAGTAGGAAGACCGTGACAGAAACACTTTTAGCTGCGGGTTATTCACGCCTTGATTATATTATGGAATATATACATCCCTACGAAGTAATACGCCCTAAAAGAATACTGCCAATCCGTATAAAATCAGTCAAACGCCACGAATGGGCACCTAAATATCCTATTATATTGAAGCGTAACGATGTGCTTTTGGAGGAACGAATGTTGATAGATTCGGGTGCAGACATTAGTGTCATTTCTAAGCAAACAGGTCTTGATTTAGGATTGACAGTACAGATTGAAGATTATCAACAATCAGCTGAAGGCGTAGGCGGTGGTACAATCCTATATCTCACTAAAGTTATCCAAATAGAAATTAATAATCACACGTTGAGCATACCTGTCGCATGGCTTTTAGAAGACGATGTTGAAGAAATGATAATTGGTAGAGAAATCGTTTTTGATATGTTCGACATTGAATTTAAGCAAGCCGATGAAGAAATTATTTTTAGAAAAAGAGAAGATTATATTGCATGATAAAAAAAATAAAATATGAATAATATTGGCTGTCTTGAAAATAGCCTGCCCCTTCTCCATAAAAAAAACCGCCTTATGATAAAGGCGGTTTTAACCTAACTTAAATGTATGAAAAAACTAAACTCTAATCTCATTAATGAAAACGTGAACAACGTTTAACATTCATATCTACAAGACGCAAAGAACCAAATAATAGTTGCGCAATGACAATAAAATGACAAAAATCTTCTGTTTTTCACTTTCCTCAACTATATAAAAACTTCAAACCCTCAAATTTGTTTAGACAGTATCTAAAATGTACTTTTGCGCTTTGTTTTAAAGACATTTTATCAAAGTATTGTTCCGTAGGAATTCCTTCGGAAAAAATCAACAGTTTATGGCAACCATAAAATTCACTTTTGAAGATAAAGACTTAGCACCCAAAACAGTAACAGCTGAGTCAGGCTATTCCATTCTTGAAATAACGGAAGAACACGATGTGCATCTGAATCATAATTGCGGTGGCGTTTGTGCTTGTAGCACTTGCCACGTTTATGTGCTTCGGGGAGATGAATACCTCGAAGAAATCAGCGACAAAGAAGAAGATTTTATTGACCGCGCCCGCAACCCGCGCATCGAGTCGCGGCTCGGTTGCCAATGCGTCATTTTAGAGGATGATGCAATGATTGAAATCGAAATACCGAGTCAAAAAGGTATTATTGGACATGAGCATTAATTAATTGTAGGTAATGAGTAATATTACTCATCGCCTATTACGATACTTTCCAACCGTAGGTTTTGTGCAAATATAAACAACGGCTACGCCGAAAGAAGAGGGCGGTTTTTTATTTTTTTTTCAAAAAAAATAAAAAACCCATTTTTGTTCTTTTGCGTTTTGTACTTCAGCTACCAGATTAAAGTATAACAACTAAAAAAAATGGTAATAAAACCTTACGAGCAAGAAGGCAGCAAGAAGCAACAAGTGTCTCGCATGTTTGACAACATAGCGAAGCATTATGATTTTTTGAACCATTTTTTATCGCTTGGGATTGATAAAATTTGGCGACGTAAAATGATTGCTGAGCTCCGTGACATACAACCCAAATACATTTTAGATGTGGCAACAGGCACGGGCGATGTTGCGATAAATACCGTTAAACAATTGAAAATAAAGGGTTTACATATTGTTGGATTGGATATTTCACCTAAAATGTTGAATATCGGTAAAAAGAAGATTGTTACTGAGGGGTTGTCTGATATAATAGAAATGCTCGTCGGTGACTCCGAAAATATCCCTTTTGAGAGCAATAAATTTGACGCCATAACCGTTGCTTATGGTGTACGGAATTTTGAAAATTTGGAACAGGGTTTGACAGAGATGCAAAGAGTCTTAAAGCCTAATGGCAAATTGGTTGTTCTCGAATTTTCAAAACCGCAAATGTTCCCATTCAAGCAGTTATTCAATTTTTATTTTAAGAATATACTGCCCACAATCGGAAAATTGACATCAAAAGACAGTCGGGCGTACGCATATTTGTACGAATCCGTCCAATCTTTTCCAGACGGCACTGATTTTTTAAACGTTTTGGCTAAAACCGGATTCAAAAATACACAATGCACATCTTTAACACTCGGCATCTGCGCCATCTACACAGCCTACAAAAAATAGCGTCTATGACGCAAATTGCCATTGGTAAAATTGCCATTGTCGCTCTTGTAGTTATGGGTTTTCTGTTCAGCCCTTCGGCATCTGTCCATGCTCAATCGGTTGGGAAAGGCAACTACAATTTCCTTGATTTTAATAAACGTAACTACTATTTTGGTATTACGCTCGCCTACAATCGCTCGGATTATCGCATTTTCAGAAGTAAAAACTTTTTGCCGAATGTTAATGACAGCATTGCCACAATTGAAGGCATCAAGGGTCCGGGGTTCAATCTACAAATTGTGAGCAATTTGAAAATTGGCGATTATTTCGATTTGCGTTTCCTTCCCGGTTTCTCTTTTGCAGAACGCAGTGTGGAATTTGACCCAACGCGTAAAAATGTGAAAAATTATGAGCGACCTGTTTCATCCGTTTTTGTCGAATTGCCATTTCACGTCCGTTATAAATCGGCACCCTATTATGACAAACGGTTGTTTATTATGGGTGGCATCAAATACAGTTATGACATACAAGCCAAAAGCCGTGTTCGCACTTTGCCCAACAATTTGCGCATTTCACCCACTGATTTTCAAGTGGAAATGGGTGCAGGCATTCAAATGTTTTTCCCTTATTTCATTTTTTCACCCGAAGTGAAATTCTCACACGGCTTAGGTAATATCCTAATTTTTCAAAATGGCTCACGTGAATCAAGTGTGATTGAGAAATTGATGTCGCGTACGTTTACCATTTCTTTGCATTTTGAAGGGTAAAATATAGGATTTTAGAATGAAATTTCTAAAAAACTCTCTTAGTTTGTCAAAAGAAATACCTATATTTGTAAAAAAATCAATGTTAGAAGCTGCAATTCAACCTATATTACGGATTTTCAAAAAAGGAGAAGAACCAGATGATGTGCTGTATTGGCTCAGTCGTCCACCTATTGAACGCATACGAGCATTAGAGGAAATCCGCAAACAATACAACGATTGGAAATATGGTACTGGACGAGAATTTCAAAGAGTTTATAAGATTATTAAACGAAAACGACGTTAAATACCTTGTAATAGGTGGTTTTGCTGTTGCATATCATGGTTACCCGCGCTATACCAAAGATATTGATTTTTGGATATGGGCAAATCCAGATAATGCTGAAAGGGTTCTCAAAACTATTAAAGATTTTGGTTTTGGTATGTTAGGTTTACAAAAAGAAGATTTACTTAATGAAAGTAATGTCATACAATTGGGTCACGAACCAAATCGAATTGACCTTATTATGGACTTAGAAGGTATGGATTTTGAAACTTGCTTTGCCAAACGTCAAGAAGCTGAATTTGAGCACCTTCCAATTCATTTTTTAAATCTTGACGATTTAGTTAAAAACAAGCTATCAACAGGTCGTTTGAAAGACAAAGTTGATGCTCAAACACTGGTAAAGAAAAATAAGAAAAAGAAAAAATAGTTTGCACTGCTTTGCTTAGGAACGCTTAAAAAAATTTTACTAAACCTCTACCGAAGCCGCCACCGCTTTCCTTTTATAACTGTTAAAAAAACTTTCCCAACGCATATAAAACACGCCTTTCAAAGCTTCATTCACAATACTCGTATTCATTTTTGAAACACCCTCTACCCTATCAGCAAACGTAATACCGACTTCTTTGAGTTTGAAACCCAGCGAGTAGGCAGCAAATTTCATCTCAATCTGAAACGCATAACCGACAAAGCGAATTTTATCTAAATCAATGGTTTCTAACACTTGGCGGGAATAGCAAACGAAACCAGCGGTCGGGTCTTTTACAGGCATCCACGTTATCAAACGCACATACCATGAAGCTCCATACGACAATAAAATTCTATCCCACGACCAGTTTTTTACATTTCCGCCACTCACATAACGGCTGCCAATACTCATATCCGCTCCATCTTGACAGGCTGATACCAAACGTACCAAATCGGTGGGTTTATGACTAAAATCGGCATCCATTTCACAAATATAGTCGTAATTGCGTTCAATACCCCATTTGAAACCTGCGATATAGGCAGTACCCAAACCTAATTTCCCTTTTCTTTCAATTAAAAACAAGCGATGGGCGTTATCTTTCTGATGTTTTTTGACCAAAGCAGCAGTGCCATCGGGCGAACCATCATCAACGATGAGCACGTGGAAGGGCATATCGAGTGCGAAAACAGCGTCAATTATTTTGACGATGTTTTCTTTTTCGTTGAAAGTAGGTATTATGACAAGGTTTAACAACACAGCTAAATGGGTTTTTGAAATTTAAACGTTTAAAATTAAGCAAATATACGACTTTTGCAATTATGTAGTTTTTAGTTGTCCGTTTTTAGTTTTTAGTTTTTAGTTTTTGGCATTTTCAAACAAAAAACCAAAAACTGATAACTAAAACTAAAGATATATTGACATAACGTAAAGTAAAATAATCTGTTGACACATTAGTAAATCTTTAACATTTGAATTTACAAAATCTGTTCCGTTCCTATTGCGCCCCCTTGTTTTATCATTTAGCACAGGCTTTTGTGTTGAATGACAAGCGGCGATTTATCATTCTTTGTATGCCCTTTTGGCTCTTGGTGGTGTGGGCAACTTGGTCTGTTCACACACATTTTTTCTTTTGGGATACCGTCCAATTAGGCTCACAACAGGCTCATTTTTTTTATGAAACTGGTTTCTCAACCCTCTTGTTGCCCGACGAAATGGATAGTGGGCATCCTCCCATTTTTGGTTTTTATTTAGCGCTCGTATGGCTCATATTTGGTAAAACATTGACAGTCAGTCATTTAGCCATGTTGCCTTTATTATTAGGCATCGTTTGGCAAGCTTTCCTATTGGGTGAAAAATTTTTAGGGGCATGGCAAGCCGTGTTTTTTCCACTTGTGTTGTGCTGTAATCCCATTATGGCAAGTCAAGCCGTTTTGGTGTCACCCGATGTCGTTTTAGTTTTCTTCTTTTTGCTAAGCTTGAATTTTATTTTGCATTATAAAACGATAGGTTTTGAGCAATATGATAAAAAACACAATCGGGTTTTTGCTTTTATCGAAAATAAAATCAAGAATCGCACAATCCTTCTTAAGCAAAGCCGATATTTTACATTTATACAAAATCCAAGATTCCAAAGTGTAGCAAGAACGCATCGTTCATTTTACTGGCTTTC
>JAYUQN010000488.1:0-3910 GCA_043756725.1 Saprospiraceae bacterium | reverse complement strand
GTGAGTTGCCGATTCGCTTCTGCTGTTTTTGTTCGGGATTGCGAACGCCCCCAATCCAAAACAGGAACAGCAAATTCTATTTGTAAAAACTGATAATTCTGGGGTGTGCGAAAAACATCACCTATTATTTGACCTCTATTTGAAAAACCTAAATTGCCCGTCAAAGTGGCATTAACCCCGTTATCACCTTTGGCTTTTGCGACAACTCGTTCCGCTTCCAACAATCTTCGACTAAAGGCAATGGCGTCAGACCGATTCTCAAAAGCTTCTTTTATTGCTTTTTCAGATGAAACGGATAAAAATTTTGCAGAACTACCCCCTTCAGTCCCGCTTTTATCGGGATGTACCATATTCTGGGCGTTTTGGGCGTTCTCTCCCCCTTTTCCCGAAGGGACTCCTATGGAGGGGGCAGGGGGGGCAATCATTTCAACTTTCTCACTGCCTTGCAAACCGATAAAAGATTTTAAATTTAAACTGGCAACCTCCATATCTCGCTTGGCAGTGGCAACGGCTTTTCGGGCTTTTAGATTTTCAAGTTTTAATTGTAAAATTTCATTTCTACTATTTTTACCCAATTCAAATTTTTCATGAGCGATACGTAAAATGTTTTCTGTATTACTCAAATTGGTATTGGCGATTTGTAAATTGACTTGTGCTAAAAGCAAATCAAAAAAGTATTGATTGGCATTTAAAGCAATGTTTTCTAAGGATTCTAAATATTCTTGTTGACTTTCATTATATTTTAAAGGTTCTATTTTTTTATCCCATTTCAAGGCATTAAATCTAAAAAGGGGTTGATATAAGCCGATGGCGAACAGCGTTCCGTTGTACAATTTATTTTTTCTATCAAAATCATCAAAGCGTTGCAAGCGCGAAGTGGCGTACAATAAACCACCTGTTTGCGTAATATTTTGACTTAATTCTAAACCCATTGACGAGTTGTTATTCCGAACAGGTTGAAATAAAATAGAACCATCGGGTTGAATAATTTCACTAAAAGTACGGGTAAAAGCGGGTAAATTGCTGTTTAACGTGAGTTGGGGTTTGTAATTAGATTGAAAAGTGCGGTATTCCCAATAGCGGGTTTCTTTTGTTGTTGCCGCTTGTCGGGCGGCAATAGATTGGGCTTTTGCCATACCCACCACTTGGGGCAATGTCAATTGCTTGGTTTCTTGACCCCTCAGTATTAGGGCATTTATGGTGAAAAATATGTAAGCGAAATATTTCATATTAAATTTTTCTATATAAAACAGACACTATCGAATTGCCCTTATTACTTCATTTTTTAAAATAAAATCCTTACTTTTGTATTCTAAACTGTTTAAAAATGACTTTATCATTTAATCAAGTCGAGGCATTGATAGCAAAATGGTCTTTCAATAAAAAAGCACAACTTTTGTATTCTATTGCCCAAAATTTAGGTGAAACCTTTCCCGGTATTGAAAAAACATCGGGTGTTTGTGGTGGCAGTGCTTGTATTATCCGCACCCGCATACCCGTTTGGACATTGGTTTCTTTCAAAAAAACAGGTCTTTCTGATGCGCTTATTCTTGCATCCTATCCTACTTTGCGACAACAAGATTTGACAAATGCTTGGGCTTATTATGAAGCCAATAAAAGCGAAATTGACCTTGATATTAAAGAAAACAATGAAGCGTAAAACCTCTTAAAATTATTTCACCGATATAAAAACCACTATGGAAAAACTATATGTCAATGAAAATTTTCCTCTACCTGTCGTCCAATTTTTACGTCAATTTGGATAGGATGTACTCACTTCACTCGATGCAGGAAACGCCAATCAGCGTATCCCCGATGAAAATGTTTTAGAATTTGCTACTGCCCAAAACAGGATTCTTTTGACCTTAAATAGACGAGATTTCATTAAAATTCATCGTCATAATTCTATTCATACAGGTATTATCGTTTGTACAGAAGATGCTGATTTTCAAGCACTTGCACAACGAATTCACTTAGAATTATCAAAAAACAGTGGTCAGTTGGCAAATCAACTTATTAGAGTTTATAAACCAAACTAATTATTTTCTGTGTAAAATATACACTAATGAAGTGAGTATGACAAAATTCAAGACATTGAAAATCTATAAAAATTAGAGAATATGAACTTAGATGCTATTAAAATTACGCCTATCACAAACGAAGCTGAATTTCAAGCTGCGGGTGACATTATTGATACTTTAATTGACTCCGATTTGATAGAAGACCCTATTGAGCGTAAACGAGCTTCAGATATTTTGGAAGCTATCACTATTTTAGCAATTGAATACGAAAAAAAACACTATCCTATTCCAAAACCAAATCCTATTGAAGCTATCAAAGAGCGTATGGAACAATTGAACCTGTCTTAAAAATTATTGCCTAAATTGTGTTAACGGCTAAAGCCGTTCAGACGGGTTCGGCTGAAGCCGAAGCTACGGCGTTATTTAATCTCAAGCTCTTGCAGGTTTTTAAAATTTGATAAATCCGAAATAATGACTCGTTCTCCCGCTTGCACCCCCTCAGTAATTTCAACAAAATCAAAATTGGATAAGCCGATTTTCACCGTTCTGCGTTCTGCCTTACCGTCTTTGTTGAGGATAAAAACATCTTGACTTGAAGCCCCTTTGAACGCTGCCCCATTTGCAACACGCACCGTTTTTGCCCTTGAATCGGTGACGAGAAACACCTCCACTTTCATTTTAGGTCTAAAAAGCGCATTAGATTTTTCACTTAATTGCACATCAAAAGTCACGACATTGTTGGATACGGAGGGGTAGATATTTATGAGTGTTCCTCGCACGGTTGTTTCGTTTATTTTCACCACAACGGGCATACCAATACGCAACTGTGCTGCATAATTGTCTGATATTGAACCAATTATCTTGAAACTACCCAAATCTGCCAAACGTGCTATTACTTCGCCTTCATTCACTTTTAAACCAATATTTTTATTGACAAAGGTTAAAACACCTGCCCGAGTGGTCAAAATATTTGCCTGTTGTAATTTCATTTCAAACTCTTTCAATTCCTTTTCTTGAATGGAAGCGGAAATTTCAGTTTCACGAATACTGCTTTGCATAATGGCTTGTCGGGTACGGATGTCGTTTTCCAATTGGCGTTTTTCAAGCTGGGCGATGTGGAGGTCATTTTCTATTTTTTCAATCGTTTCACGAGTACCACCGCCTGCTTTAAACAAGCGTTTGGCATTGTCCACATCGGCTTGTAGGGCGTTGATGCGGAAAGCTTTGATGGAGTCATTGATTTTAAGGTCATAAAAACTTTTATCTAAATCCAATTTGAGTTTGACAACGCTGTTGCGTTTGAGGTCGAGTTGGTCACGTTGTTTTTCAAAATTGAGTCGGGTAAATTCTTTATCGAGTTCGAGAATTTTTTCACCTGTTTTGACGGTGCTGCCTTCGTTTAAATACACGTTTTGAATAATGGCGGTAATGGGGCTTGTAATGACTTGTTCAAATTCGGGTTGCACTTCGCCCGAAGCGGTGAGGGTGTTTTCAATAGAACCAATTTCGGCAACAGCAACCCGAATGTCTTTTTGCTTGAGGGTGGTTTGTAGCCCCCCCCTCAGTATCCAGACACTTGCAGCGATGGCAACGGCTGCCAAAGCTACCCATAAAAGGGTTTTATTTTTTCGTTTATTGATTTCGGTGCTTGAAATTTCTCTGTCCATTTTCGTTCGTTTTTATTCTGTAGCGGCGACTTTAGTCGCTGAATAAATGTTCAGCGACTAAAGTCGCCGCTACAATAGAGTTTCAAGCAACGTGCCAAATTGTAATTAATTGATTTTCAGTATTTTATGTTGTTTTTAAAATAAAAAAAGTGTCCGATTTCGGACACTTTGTTCGGTGCAGTAAACTTGATTTTAATTTTTTAAATTCTATGGGAATACATA
>JAYUQN010000487.1:0-3932 GCA_043756725.1 Saprospiraceae bacterium | reverse complement strand
TTGTGATGTTCCATTTTACGCTAAATTTGGGGCAAGATAATAACATTTAAATATAGCGTGTTGACAAAACCCACGAATTGACGAATTTAACGAATCTACGTGTTGACAGCCCCCGACCCCAGAGGGGAGATATGATGCTAACTCCCCTCTGGGGTCGGGGGCTGTCAACACATAAACAAGTATTTCAACGGCTTAAAACCAAATAGGCGAGAATTTTGTTTGGGATAGAAAAGAATTGATGACGCAGATTTTTACCGCTGAAACCACTGAAAAATGACATTTTACAAATTACAAATTAAAGACATGCGTACTGAAACCGCTGATTGCGTGTCGGTTTCATTTCACATACCAGAAGATTTGAAAACCACATTTACCTTTCAAGCAGGACAATATTTGACCTTGCGTACTTTTATAGAAGGCGAGGATGTGCGCCGTTCCTATTCGCTTTGTAGCAGCCCTCTTGATAATGAGTGGCGAGTAGCTATAAAAAAAGTGGAAAGTGGCGTTTTTTCAACTTTTGGACATACGCAATTGAAAAAAGGGGATTGGCTCGATGTGATGCCGCCAATGGGTCATTTTACATTGCCTAAAATGTTGGATGTAGAGACGTTGCACTGCAACGTCTCTACGCCCGCCCGATATGTTTTTTTTGCGGCGGGTAGTGGTATCACACCCATTTTATCAATCTTAAAAACAGTCTTAAAATCCGACCCTAAAAGCCATTGCACCTTAATATATGGCAATCGCAACGCCACCAGTGTCATTTTCAGAGAACACATAGAAGGCTTAAAAAACAAATACCTCAACCGTTTTCAGATTTTTCATGTTTTAAGCCGTGAAAGGGTGGATTCCGAATTAGGTTCGGGACGTTTGGATAAAGCTAAATTGGCGTATTTCATTCAAAAAATGCCTGATATACTGCTCCAAAGGAGTCCCGATGGGAAGGGGGGTAATTTTTATATTTGTGGACCTTACGATATGATTCAAGACATAAAAAGCGTTTTATTAGAGCATGAAATTTCACCCAAAAACATACATTTCGAACTTTTTAATGCGCCTAATAAGAGTAGGGCAATTGAAAAAAAAGCGATTGATTTATCTAAAACACATATCGTAACTATTAAGTTAGACGGTTTAACTTTCGATGTGCCGACGCCCGAAGGCATGAATATTTTAGACGCCGCTCAAAGCGTAGGGGCAGATTTACCTTATGCTTGTAAAGGCGGTGTTTGCTGTACGTGTCGCGCGAAATTGCTGGAGGGTAACGTTGAAATGGAAGTTAATTATGCTTTGACGGAGGAGGAAACAGCGGCGGGTTTTATTTTGACGTGTCAGGCTGTGCCTAAAAGTGAGCGGTTGGTTGTGAGTTTTGATGTGAAATAAGAAAATAATAGGAACGTTGGAAATCTCTATTATAAACATTTTGACACTACGTGTCAGTGCTTAGAGTTCAAAATCGTGGTTATTATAAATATTTTGACACGTAGTGTCAAAATGTTTATTTTAAAATGCGTTATATCACCAAATTTTAAATAAAATGATTCACTCAACTGCTTATGATGAAATAATTGATTTTATTGCCACGGGCACAAGCCCTGATAAAGTAATAGCTTTTCGTCCTTCTGAAAAAATGCAAACTCACGTATCGGCTCTTTTATTTAAAGAAAAAAATAGCTCTTTAACAGATGCTGAAAAAATAGAATTAGACAATTATTCATTTTTTGAACATTTAATGAGAAGTGCAAAAGCAAGAGCATTTCAAATACTTCATAAAAATGCGTTATAATAAGCCCCTCAGTATTTTACTTAAAAAATTGATTATCAACTAATTACAATATGGAAAATATCATCAACTTAGAGCAAAGATTTCAAGCAAAAGTAGATGCCGAAATAAAAATAGAACCCAAAGATTGGATGCCCGATGCCTATCGTAAAACCTTGATTCGGCAAATATCGCAACATGCCCATTCTGAAATAATTGGGATGCAGCCCGAAGGCAATTGGATTTCCCGCGCGCCCAGTTTGAGGCGTAAAGCCACCCTTTTAGCAAAGGTGCAAGACGAAGCAGGGCATGGTTTGTATCTCTATTGTGCCGCTGAAACTTTGGGCGTTACACGTGACCAACTGTATGAAGATTTGCTATCGGGCAAAGCAAAATACAGTTCAATTTTTAATTATCCAACGATTTCATGGGCAGATATGGGAGCCATTGGTTGGCTCGTGGATGGGGCAGCGATTATGAACCAAGTTATGTTGTGTCGCGCCAGTTTTGCGCCCTACGCGCGGGCATTGGTGCGGATATGCAAAGAGGAAAGTTTTCACCATCGTCAAGGTTTTGAAATTCTTTTGACGCTTTCACAAGGCACAGAGGCACAGCGTGAGATGGCACAATCGTCTATTAATCGTTGGTGGAAACCTGCTTTGATGATGTTCGGACCCGCCGATGATATGTCGCCCAACTCGGCTCAAAGTACAAAATGGAAAATAAAAAGAGAGTCCAATGACCACTTGCGCCAACGCTTTGCCGATGCCGCTTTTGAGCAAGCCAAATTCCTCAATATGACTCTGCCCGACGCCACTTGGAATGCCGAAACAGGGCATTGCGACTTTGGAGAATTAGATTGGGACGAGTTTTTCAACGTCATAAAAGGCAATGGGATGTGTAATAAACAGCGTTTAGAACATGCGCAAAAGGCTTGGGATGAAGGGGCTTGGGTGCGAGAGGCGGCAATGGTTTTTGCTGAAAAGCGTAGGAAATCAGTCGAGAATCAAATAAAAGCCGCCTAAAGGTGCGTAGCACCGCAATATTTGTAGAAGAAATAAAGATGTAAAGTTCACCATTTAAAGGTGCGTAGCACCGCAATATTTGTAGAAGCATGACCCATACAGAATTCCCATTATGGGAAATTTTCATCAGAAGCCACGCAGGGCTAAACCACAAACACGTCGGCAGCCTCCACGCAGCAGATGCCACGATGGCAGTTGAAAATGCGCGCGATGTCTATACCCGCCGACAAGAAGGGGTATCAATTTGGGTTGTAGAGTCCAAGCATATCACAGCGTCTGACCCTGCTGATAGCGACCCGCTTTTTGAACCTGCGAAGGACAAAGCGTATCGGCATCCTACTTTTTATGAGCTGCCAGATGGGATAAAACATATATAAACGTAGCTTCGGATTTATCCGAACCCGTTTAAACGGCTTTAGCCATTAGTAAATATTTGAATAATACCCGACAACGGCTGAAGCCGTTTAAACGAGTTCGGATAAATCCGAAGCTACATGGATAAAAAAATAGAATACACCCTGCGCCTCGCCGACAATGCCCTCATTTTAGGGCATCGCCTATCCGAATGGTGTAGCAAAGCCCCCACTTTGGAAATTGATATGGCGCTCTCCAACATCGCCCTCGACTTAATAGGGCAAGCCCGAAATCTCTTTCAATATGCCGCTCAACTGCATGGAGACGGTAAAACAGAAGACGATTTTGCCTATCTCCGCGATGCTCAAGACTATAAAAACTGCCTTTTAGTTGAAATGCCCAATGGGGATTTTGCTATGACGATTATGCGGCAATTCCTGTTTTCAGCGTTTCAATTGCCTTTTTATGAAAAACTAAAGGATTCAGACAGTGAAATACTGAGGGGGGTATCTGAAAAGGCGGTGAAAGAAGTGAGCTATCATTTGCGATGGTCGAGCGAGTGGGTGATTCGTTTGGGCGATGGTACGGATGAAAGCCACAGCCGTATCCAAAAAGCATTGGATACGCTTTGGGCTTATAGTGGTGAAATGGGAACGCCTGATGCGCTGGATATTTGGGCGCATGAAACAGGATTTGGTGTGGATTTCAAAGACATTAAAACGGCGTGGGACACAACCCTCAACGCTGTTTTACAAGAAGCTAACTTAAAAAAGCCCGAATCAACTTATTTT
>JAYUQN010000486.1:0-3934 GCA_043756725.1 Saprospiraceae bacterium | reverse complement strand
CAGCCCGTCGGTTGGCAAATTTTAAGTGGCTTATGGAATTTTGACTTGTCGGCAGGCGTTTTACTCTGGCCCGTCGTCTTTATCATGACCGATATCATCAACGAATATTACGGCAGCCGAGGCGTCAAATTCCTTTCTTGGATGACAGCGGGGCTTATCGCTTTTGCCTTTTTTATGCTCTATACCGCTATTCATTTAGCCCCTGCCGATTGGTGGGGAGGGAGTCAACAAGCGCAGGGTGTGACCGATATGAACGCCGCTTTTAACGGCATATTTGGGCAAGGTTTGGGCATTATTATAGGCTCACTCTCCGCTTTTATTTTAGCACAGCTGCTGGATGTCACTATTTTTCATTATATAAAACTTCGGACTGGTGAAAATAACCTCTGGCTGCGGGCAACAGGCAGCACTTTGTTTTCACAGTTAGTTGATACCTTTGTGGTCACAAGTATTGCTTTTTATTTTTATCCGATATTGGTGAAAGGTAATGGCGAACCCTGGTCTATTCGGCAGTTATTGACCGTGTGTGCAGGCGGCTATTTGTATAAATTTACAGTGGCTATTTTGATGACACCCGTTGTTTATGGGGTTCACAATGTTATAGAATGGTATTTGGGTGAAACTTTGGCGCGTGAGATGAAAACGAAAGCGGCTTTGCGGTGATGTAAGATTCAATTTTCTTTTGTTTTAAAAAAATAAAAGACTATCTTTATTGCCTATTTTAATAAAAAAACAAACCTGTGAGTATCATGAAAATAACATCCTCAAAGCTGTTAGCCACAGCTATTTTATCCGCTTTTAGTACCTATCTTTCTGCTCAAAATTTTTCACATCCCTTACTTCCAAAAAATTGGAAATCAATGGTTTATGCTTTTTCAACGCTGAAAATGCGTAGCGTAAAAAAGGTTGAAAAATGCCGCCCTATCGAGTCCAATGAAATAACGATTACGGTTTATGACTGTAAAGCTAAGGTTGTGCAATAGTTGTAAACTGCTAATTTGGCGAATTGACGAATTTCACGAATTTAGTTTTCAATATCTAAAATTCGTGAAAATAGGATTTATCCCTTATATTTGAATGAACAATCACCATAAAATCAAATAAAATGGAAAATAAAAAATCATCAAGAAGAGACTTTTTAAAGAAAGGGTCATTGGTTGGGATTGGACTATCAACCACCATTATGACAGCTTGCGACCAACAACAAAATAAAACAGAAAAGAAGGAAGCGGGTATTTTAAATGAAAAGAGCAAAAAGCTAATGACACTATTCAACCTCAAGTATCCCATTTTTTAGGCTGCCCCAGGAGGTGAAGATTTGGCAGTGGCAATAGCAAACGCAGGGGGAATGGGAGCCATTGCTTTAGGGTGGTATTCTCCAACCGATGCTTACGATGCTGTTATCAAAATGAAAAAAAAACCAAAGGAAATTACTACGCCAATTATGTTTTACATTTTGTAACAAATTCTTTAGATAAGGCATTGGAAGCAGGATGCAAAACCTTTCAATTTTCTTGGGGATTACCAAACCAAGAGATAGTTAAGAAAATTAAAAATGCAGGTGCTAAGTTGGGCATCCAAGTAACAAGCAAGTTGAATGCTCAAAAAGCATTAGAACTAAGTCCAGATTTTTTAATATGTCAAGGATTGGAAGCCGGCGGACATGTTCAAGGTACTTCTTATCTTAAAGATATTTTGCCTCAAATAATTGAAATTGCTAGAGAAGTGCCCGTCTTAGTATCTGGCGGTATTACTGTTTGAAAAAGTTTATTTAGATAGTTCTCTTATTTAATTGTCCTTCTATTATGAATCACATCATACCAGTTCTTGCAAGGGTTATTTTATAAAAAACTGGGGTTGTCGGAAGACTTACGAGAACGTGGGCTTAGTATATATATTAGTTCGCTGAAATGAGGGGATTTTTTTTATTCAGCGTAAAAAAAATTGCATATTTCAAAATATGTTTATTATATTTGCTCTATATATTTACTCCATATAGAATACAGAATGTGTACAATACCTGTTGCCATTTTGCTTGACATGTTAAGCTAACCTTCCAAAATAGTCTAATCTCTCAACTTTCATTTAACATTTGTTTTCTTAAGGCTGCCATTGTCCGTTGTTTGAAATAAAACTTTCATGTAGTGAAATTCAGAATAAAATTCTTATATATCAAAATAATAACGCAAAATCAACGAAACATATTTAATCACTTTAAAATTTAAGAAAATGAATCAAAAAATAGATGAAAACAGACTCAATGTACTTTTGGGAAAAATGGTCGGCGATTTGGGTGCTGCTATTAATGGTGCACTAGTAATTATTGGAGATAAACTAGGCTTGTACAAGACCCTTAATCAAAATGGGCAAATGAATGCTGTGGAATTAGCCAATGCTACTAAAACCACTAAACGGTATGTTCAAGAATGGTTATCTGCCCAAGCCGCACAAGGCTATCTTACTTATCATCCTGATACTCAAAAATTTTCTTTGAGCCCTGAACAAGCAATGGTATTTGCGGATGAAGAAAGTCCGGTTATTATGACAGGTGGTTTTTATTCCATTTCCTCTGTTTACAATGATGAACCTCATATTACCAAAGCCTTTCAAACAGGTGAAGGTATTTCCTGGGGCAATCATTGCAATTGTTTGTTTTGTGGCACAGCAAAGTTTTTCAGACCTTCCTATAAACACAACCTCGTTCAAAACTGGATACCTGCCTTGACTGGAGTTGAAGACAGACTGAAAAAGGGGATAAAAGTAGCAGATATTGGTTGTGGTCATGCCGTTTCAACTTTTGTTATGGCGCAAGAATACCCCAATTCTCATTTTGTTGGGATGGATTTTCATAAACCTTCCATTGAATATGCTCAACAGGCTGCCTTAAAAGCTGGATTATCTAATATAGAATTTGTAGTGGCAGATGCGACCCAACTTAGTGGAAACGGGTATGATTTAGTAACCTGTTTCGACTGCCTGCATGATATGGGCGACCCTGCAAAAGTGTCATCCGAAATCAAAAATATTCTTTCTAAAGAAGGAACATGGATGATTGTCGAACCTTTTGCCCATGACCATTTGGAAGATAATTTGAACCCTGTCGGAAGCACTTATTTTGGGTTTTCAACAACAGTTTGTGTACCCTCATCACTTAGTCAAAAAAATGCCAAAGCATTGGGAGCACAAGCAGGGGAGGCTCGTATCCGTCGGGAAGTTATGGAAGGTGGTTTTAGCCAATTCCGACGAGCTGCTGAAACACCCTTTAATTTGGTCTTTGAAGCAAAGCCGTAAGAAATCTTTATTCAAAATTCAATTCTAAGTTTCGTTGATTTTGCGTTATTATTTTTATATATAAATTTTATTCTGATTCTTAAAATTCATCAAAATAAACACGAAGCCTGAGGATATAACGGATATTATCCTAACGCATCCCCATTGCGACCATATGGGTGGCATCCATCTTTTTCCAAATGCAATGGTGTGGATGCAGACAGATGATTACAATTATTTTGTAGGGGCAGCGTGGCAGCCCAAAGGCTTTACGGATGGATTTGACAAAAAGGATGTGTTTAAAATCGTACAAAAGAATATAGATGGAAAACTAACACTTGTCAGAGGCGACAGCATAGAAATTATGCCCGGCATCAGGGTATTCATTGGGTCAAAGCATACTTACGAGTCTCAATATGTTCTGGTAGATGGAACATCGGGAAAAACAATAATCGCATCAGATAATATTTGGTTTTACGCCAATCTGGAATATCTGCTGCCTATTACCGCCACCAACTTTTAACTCGCAAAGCCAACGCTGAAATAATGAAAAATAAATGATACAATTGAAAACATAGAATTTACCCCTTATATTTGAATGAAGGGTTTTGACATCTAAAATTCGTGAAATTCGACAATTCGTATAATTCGTGGTCACTCACAC
>JAYUQN010000485.1:0-3935 GCA_043756725.1 Saprospiraceae bacterium | reverse complement strand
TCTGACAACTCCGAAGATTTTTTAGAAAAGCAACGAAGATGTGAAAATCACGTAGACTGTAACAAAAAGAAGTAAAAGATGAAAAAAAACTGAGTTTACATATATCCCCTTTACTCGCTAAATTACGTCAAAAGCAAGGCAAAGAAAATGCGGAATCGTTAATTACAGGGATGCTTAGAGACAAAACAACGCAAATGTGGCGCATATCAAAAGATAAACGAGAATACGACAATTTCCATAATTTGTTAAATGGGAATTTAAAGAATACAGTAGATGTAGAAAAGCTGAATGAGAGTCTATTAATCAATCAATTAGGGTTGGTAAAAGGCAAGGCAAGTATAAGTATCTTATACGATGGGAGCGATATACGGAAAGGAGAAAGTAGCAGTTTAGAAAATCTGGGTTGGGTTAAAGATTTAAAAGGGACTTGGATACGGGGTTACAACACCTTCAATGCTGTACGAGTAGAGCGAGGGGAAGTAGGCTTATTGAGTTGTGTACCGTATAGCAACCGTGACCCGCATTTTTTAAGCGAAAAAGAGAGAAAGCAGTTTGAAAGTGGTAAATTATTGGATAAAGAGCGTCAAAAAGAGATAGAATTGTATTTGGAAGAGGAGGACATGTATAATCAAAAGCAAATCTATAAGAGTACGATAAAGTCAGTGCATGATAATTTCAAGTCGGTGAATGAGGATGCTGTATTAAACCACATATTAGATAGAGGTCATGATGATAATGAATTATTCAAATTTATAGATGATTTAGGCGATAAATTCACAATTCGCTTGAAAAACAATCGAAATTCGCCTTTTCAGACCTTTGATGAAAAAACACAAAAAGAGAAGTTTTTAAAATGGTCGGAGATAGATTTAGGCAATCGAGCAGAGAAATGCTATGAAAAAGTGGCTTTTAAAAAGCGAGTCTATGTTAAGCCAAAAGCTTTATTTGAATGGGATAATATTGTCATCGAAAATCGGCTATATTGTATTGTTCGGGTTCGTTTTTATACATACGATGGACAGCCTATTTTTAAAGAGCCTATGTTTATCATTACCAATTATCAGGTCAATGATGCACAAATGGCACAATTCGTTTACCAATTGTATCTCCAACGGTCTAAAATAGAGGGCGTTTTCAAATTCCTTAAAGACGTGTTAGGCTGGGAGACTTTCAGAGTCCAAGATTTTGAAAGCATTAAAAATATCATTGCTTTGTGTTTTTTTGTCGGGGCTTATTTTTATGATATTCAAGATGAATTAACTAAAGATGATAATATTCAATGGATTTGTGAACTTGGGGGCGGCAAAGGCACTGTTTCTCGATATTTCTTTCTTAAAGGGCTTGAAAAATTACTCATCTCTCAACAAGTTGAGTTATTTAAACAGGAGTTTAATATTTCTAAAGAGCAGATTGACTATGCTTTTGAGCTCATTATTTAACTGTTTAAAAATCTTCGGAGTTGTCAGCATATTATGATTTATTTTTGTCCATTGACAATGATTGCTATACCGTAGATATTAATAGCAACTTTCAATGGCTTAACCCTCAAAAATTTACAAAAAATCAATTACCAGAAAGTTACTATCCTTCCAAAGATGGTTTGTTTGATATATCCGACTGTCCTAATTTTTCAAAATTACAGCATTTTATTAGCGAAGAAATTGCAGATGAAAAACCTATTGCTGCATCATTTGTTTATAAGCAAAGTAAAAGTTTGGAAAAAAAGCCTATTTTTTCCAATATTTTATACTAAAACTAAAAAAATACTGAGGGGGTGCAAAATGCACCCCCTCAGTATTTTTACTATTTTAAAAGTTCTATTCCACTTTCACCCGCGACGTTTCACTCTCCGACCCCGTCCCTCGACTCCGCACATTTTTCACCTTCGTATTGCCAAACTGATAGCTGAAAGTCAAACGGGCATTGCGAGAATATTCCCGCTGAAAAAAATCCACTTTGATGCCTTGCAAATCAATAATGGCATTGGTCTTTTCACTGTATAAAATATCGTTGAAATTAAGCGTTAAACGTCCTCTTTTATCCCAAAACGTTTTAGAAGCCCCCATATTTAAACCGCCCAACGAGCCAATTGTAAAAAATTCATCCAAAAATTTTGTCATGTAAAAACCATTGATTTCAACCTTAATATCCGCTGGCAATTTTGCAGTAACGCCCCAATAAGCAAGCCAGTGCCACCGCCCCGAATTATATTTAAAGCCTTGATAATCAGCATTGTATGAATTATAAATGGCTTGATTGCCTCCAAAACCATCCAACCATTTACCCAATTTTATAGGGAAATTGAGTTGAAATATCCAATTCGAGAATTGCGCTAAGTTGGCTGCTGTGGTAAACGTTTTAGTGCCTTCCACCTGTGGCGCATTTTCAATAATCACATCATTTGTCACCGTGCGTTCGATACTCATGAAAGGTTGACCATCATACACCACTGATAATTTGCCAGCATTCGCAATTTCAGGCAATAAATTAGGATTACCACGGGTATAAGTAAGCGAGTCTATGAAATAATTGAATGGATTTTGCTGCTCAAATCCCGGGCGATTGACACGGCGACTGTATGCCGCTTGAATGCCAATATGCTTATCAATCCGATACATAACACTCGCACTTGGAAACCATTGTAAATATTTACGGTCAAGCACTTTGGCGTTCATGGAATTACCCGTTACAATCGTTTGTTCTGCCCGAATACCGCCATTGAGTTCAATTTTACCCATCGTTTTACTCAAATTCACATAGCCCGCATTGACGTTTTCTTTGTATAAAAAGTCATTGGATTCTTTAGCTGACAGCTCTTTTGCACGGTAAAATTTCAAATCATTGTTGATGGTTGCAAAGCTGGATTTCCAACCTACTTCCACCTTAAAAGTGGAGTCAATAGGGCGTATATAATCCGCTTTACCGACCCAAATATCCACAGGTTGTTTCACATTTTGCTGAGAAACAGACGCTAAACTGCTGGCTTCTCTTTTATAAATGGTCAAATCGTTGATACTGTTGGTGTTGAAACGGTTGTAATCTAAGTCAAAATTGAGGCTATGCCCTATTTTAGCGTCAATATCGTGCTTGATATTGAAATTGCTGGAATAACCCGAACGGCGCAAGTCACTCAAATTATCGGTGATAAACGCGTTCGTTTGCTTTGTTTCATCACTATTAAAAACATGGGTTGTACTGGTTGCATCGCCCAAACCTGTCCTACCCCACCCCCTCAGTATGACGCCCATAGTTGTCTTTTTAGAGGCATAAACATCCGCCCCCATGCGTAGATTTCTGTAAGTATAATCCGTTTCATCGAAGTTAAAACCTTTGAAAACTTGATTATTAATATAGCGCGTTGTTTTTATCACTGAAAAATAATCGCCTTGATTATAAGCCATATTGCCAAATAAATTCAAAATACCACTTCTATAATTCATTGATAATGAAGGATTTAGACGATAATAATTGCGATTACCCGCATTGACATCGCTTTGGTCAACCTTGAAACCGCCCAATGTCATACTGGCTGTACCCGTCAAACCCAGTTCCGCATTGCGCTTCAAAATGATGTTTAAAATAGGACCTCCTGCGGCGTCATAACGTGCGCCCGGTTGCGTAATGAGTTCAATGCGGTCAATTTGGTCGCCCGGCATATTGCGTAAAGCTTCGTTGACATCATTGTAAGGTGAAGGCTTGCCGTCTATCCAAACTTGAACGTTTTTATTGCCGCCCAAAGTCACCTTGTCTTGGATGATAACAACGCCGGGGACTTTTGTTAAAATCTCCAAAGCCGTTCCCCCCGCAGCGATAGGGCTGTTGGCAACATTGACGATTAATCTATCTGCTTTTTGCTCAAAAAGAGGACGGGATGCTGTAACAACAGCTTCATCTAACATTTTTGAGGCGGGTTTTAATGTAAAATCAACCGTAGC
>JAYUQN010000484.1:0-3948 GCA_043756725.1 Saprospiraceae bacterium | reverse complement strand
TTGTCCACAACAGCCGAAAGCAAGCCAATAAGCGTATTGATGACATAAATATTCCCAAATTTCTGGTCGAGTATATTTGCCATTTGATGCAAATGCCCTGACACATCTAAGGCACTGACTGCCAACAAAATGCCCAAAAAGAATAGGATACTTGGCGTGTCAATGCGGTGTAACATAGCTGATACGGAATAATCGCGCCGCACTTCTTCTGCATTGGCTTTCCCACGATGCAACAATTCTGTAATAACCCACAGGACACCTACGGACAACAAAATGCCCATAAAAGGCGGCATACCCGTAAAATATTTGAAAACTGGAACAGATAATAAAGCCACGCCACCCAACACAAACATCAACAGTTTTTCAAAAGGTGTTGTAATAACATTTCTATCCGATTCGTTAATTGTCGTTTCTGATGATTCGATTTTCCCTTTTAAGAACACACTTGCCAATAAAAGCGGCACCAATAAACTCACAAACGAAGACAGAAATGTAGCTGTCATAATATTTAAAGTCGTCACTTGTCCGCCAATCCACAGCATGATGGTTGTTACGTCACCAATAGGCGACCATGCACCACCCGCATTGGCAGCAATAATGATGAAACCGCCTAAAAGCCAAAGCGTTTCTTTATTGGTCGTCAATTTTCGAGCAAGGGCGCACATGATGATTGCTGTTGTCATATTATCCAAACCCGCAGAGAGAAAAAAGGAGACCCACGACATAATCCACAAGAGTTTTACACGGTCAGTTGTTTTAATTTTGTCTGTAATCACCCGAAAACCATCGTGAACGTCCACCAATTCTACAATAGTCATAGCCCCTAAAAGGAAGAATAAAATGCTGGCAATATTGCCCAAATGTTCAATAAGTTTTCCATCAATAAATTTGTGAACATCTGCGGGCATTCCCGTTGCCTCGTGTGCAAAAGCAGGCATTTGAGGCAGCCCCGCCAATAACACAACCCAACACAAAACGCCCGTCAGCAAAGCCGAAGCTGCTTTGTCAATTTTGATAGGATGCTCCATCGCTATCATACAATAGCCTAAAATAAATACGACGACTATTAGAATTGCCATGATTTTATTGTATTTTTATGTGACTAAAATATTTGTAAAATGATACCTGTTCTTATTGCTACGCTCGTTTTGGTTTTTATGGCTGTTGCCCTATTCTGTGTGCGCTTGATTTTCAAAAAAAATAGCGAATTTCGGGGTTCATGCGCCAGTAACAATCCTTTTTTGCAAAAAGAAGGAGTGGTGTGCGGTGTGTGCGGTCGGAAATCGGGAGAAGCTTGCGGAGAGGAAGTGAAAAATTAAGATTTTTTTTTAAAACACATAGTCACATAGAACACATAGCTTTTTTGTCATTCAGTATGAAACTAAAAAAAACTATGTGTTCTATGTGGCTATGTGTTTAAAAAAAATCAAAAATTACCTACTTGGACTTCTTCCAATGCTTGCTTTTCGTTTTGAAATATAAATAAAGCGGCTACACCGAGTTTAGCGGCTTGCACTTTTGCTTTTTCCAAGCCCATCACCATAAAAGCGGTGGCGAAGGCATCAGCATCGGTACAATTATCGGCTATCACCGAAACGCTCAACAAGTTGTGCTGTACAGGAAATCCTGTTGCAGGGTCAATCAAATGGCTGTATTTTTTGCCATCTCGCACAATGAATTTTCGATAACTGCCCGATGTTGCCATTGATTTTCCACTCAAAGCGACTATGCGTTGCAAGGGTCGCCCCCCCTCAGTATTGCCAGCATTTTCAACAGGTTTGTCAATACCAATTTGCCACAATTCGCCTGTTTCGTTGTGTCCAGCAGCACGGACTTCTCCGCCAATTTCAACCATATAATTTTTAATGCCTTGATGTGCAAGGAATTGCGCCATTATGTCCACCGTATAACCTTGTGCAATAGCATTAAAATCAAGCAACATACAGGGTTTTTCTTTTATTAAAACACCCTTGTCCAAACGTATTTTCTGCCAACCACAACAGCCTAAAAGACTTTTCACTTCTGCATCATTTGGTGCAGTTTCATTTTTTTTAAAATGAAAACCCCACCGTTTGACGAGTGGCGCAATCGTAACATCAAATGCGCCTCCTGTTAGTTGTGAGATTTCCATGCTGCGTTTAAAGTTTTTTTCAAAATGTTCATCGGCTATGGTATTGGGTGTGTTTTTATTAAAATTTGAAAGGATAGAAGTCGTATCCCATAAAGACAGGCTTTTATCAATTTTTCTGAAAAGACTGTCGGTTTCTTTTGCAAAATTGCGCTGCAAACTGTCTGCATAGATGATGCTGAAAGTCGTCCCTTGTGCTTTGCCTTCCAAGCGTATGTAGGGCTTGGGTTGTTTTGGCATATTGCAAGCGAAAAACAAGCAAGCAATGAGTGTTAAAATTTGGTACGCAATCAGCCTTTTATGGGCTGCAAAAGTATTTTTTATAGTTTCTCTCATTTTGATAAATTTGTCTAATAATTCGCATTTAAGCGTTGATATTCAAGTATTTAGATAAATAAAATTTTGAGCAGTAATTTCTAATGTATAATATACCCGAGGGTTTCGTAGAGACGTTGCAGTGCAACGTCTTAGTTTGTGGTCAAAAAAATCGCCTAATGCCAAGACGTTGCAGTGCAACGTCTCTACGAAACCCTCGGGTATATTATAGATTAGGAATTACTGTTAAAGCAGTATTTTAAATTCCAAAATCATCAAAAGCAATATTCTCTTTTGAAACACCCAAATTATCCAGCATTTTTTGAACCGCATCCAGCATCATCGGCGGTCCACAGAGATAATATTCAATATCTTCTGGTTCATCCTGTTTACTCAAATAATTGTCCAAAACTACTTTGTGGATAAACCCTGTATAACCCGTCCAATTATCCTCTGGCAAAGGTTCAGAAAGGGCAATTTCAAAGCGGAAATTCGAAAATTCGGCTTCTATTTTGCGAAAATCTTCTTCATAAAAAATCTCTCTTTTACTCCGCGCGCCATACCAATAGGATACTTTTCGACCTGTTTTCAAAGTATGAAATAGGTGAAAAATATGAGACCGCAGCGGAGCCATTCCAGCACCACCACCAATATACACCATTTCTTTATCGGTATTTTTTATATGAAATTCGCCATAAGGTCCGCTAATCGTTACACGGTCGCCCGGTTTTCTTGAAAAAGTGAAAGAGGAACATATCCCGGGTGGCACATCGGCAAAACCATTTTTTGCCTTATCCCACGGAGGCGTAGCGATACGGATGTTCAACATAATTTTATTGCCTTCCGCAGGGTGATTCGCCATAGAATAAGCCCGAAAAACGGATTCCTCTACTTTCAATTTCAAATCCCAAATTTTAAATTTATCGTAATCATCACGGAATTTATCGTCTATTTGATACAAGTCTTTTTGAAAATCTAAGGACAATTCAGGGACATCTATCTGAATATAATCACCTGATTTAAATTTTAAATTTTCACCAGCAGGCAGTTTCACCACAAGTTCTTTAATAAATGTCGAAACATTATCATTTGATGCGACTTCACAATCCCATTTTTTAATACCAAAAACCGCTTCTGGCACACCAATTTCCATATCTTGCTTGACTTTCACTTGACAAGCCAAACGCTTTTTTTCAGCCACATCACGCCTGTTGAGGTGATTGGTTTCAGTGGGCAACACCTCTCCACCGCCTTCATAGACCTTGCAGACGCACATTGCACACGTGCCGCCGCCGCCGCAAGCCGAAGCCAAAAAGATGTTTTTTGATGCCAAAGTCGAAAGCAGGGTACTGCCTTGCTTGACCATCACTGGATGCTCTTTATCCCCGTTAATGACTATTGCTACATCCGTTTGGGGCAATAGCTTGTCTTTGGCTTGCAATATCAAAAAAACAAAAACAAGGATAACTAAAATAAAAACGACGATACTACTGGTCAGAATTGGA
>JAYUQN010000483.1:0-3949 GCA_043756725.1 Saprospiraceae bacterium | reverse complement strand
AGCTCATAAAAGCCTCTTTTGAGAAATATACTGAGGGGTCAAATGGCTTTTTCACAGACTCCCTTTTCTACGATATATCCTCATGGACATTGCCTATGGCATTCGGTTTGGATTTCAAACCACTTGATGGAGCCGCTTTTTCAACCAATATGGTGGGCAAAGAAGTAACAGATTTGGCTTTTCCAACAGGTGAAATTGTAGGTGGAAAGAGCGATTACGGTTATGTTTTTGCTTTCGATGATTATTATGCGCCCCATTTGTTGAACAGTCTTTTGAAAGAAGATTTATTGGTAAAAGTCATGACTGCACCGTCAAAAATTGAGACAAATACTGTCCAAGGGACTCCCGCTGGAGAGGGGGGTAAAAATTGCGATTATGGCACTATCTTTTTACCTGTGCAAAATCAATCCAAAACCTCAGATGTTATTTTCACCCTCTTGCAAAATGCAGTGAAAAAAACGGGTGTAAAAGTCTATGGCATCAAAACAGGGTTAGCGATAGAAGGCTCTGATATGGGTGGTCCAACGGCTTTGACGATTAGAAAACCGAATGTGGCAATGCTCGTAGGAGAAGGCGTTGTTAACAATGATGCGGGTGAAATTTGGCACGTCATGGATACCCGCTACGATATGAATTTGACTTTGATTGATGTGGCGAATATCAGCCGTGTAAACCTCAGTAGCTACACAACTTTGATTATGGCAGATGGTGCTTATAGCCCAACTGTGGCGGCAAAACTAAAAGAATATGCCGCTTCGGGTGGCACAACTATCGCCTTTGCACGGGCTGTAAAATTTTTAAAAGCCAATGATTTAGCGGCTGTGGAGTTTAAAACGAGTAAAAAAGAAGCGAAAACAGGGCGTCGTCCTTATAACAAATTTGAAGATGATGAAGGTTCTGCAAGCATCGGCGGCTCTATTTTTGAAGCTGAAGCAGATTTGACCCATCCCCTGCTTTTTGGTTATCATTCTAAAAAAATGCCTGTTTTCAGAGGCGATACCATTTTCATGGAATTGCCGCAAAACATCTATTCTGCCCCATTGGTTTATACGCCAAACCCGCTGATGAGTGGTTATTTGAAAGCAAAATGGTTGGATATGGCGAAACAAACGCCTTCCATCGTGGTCTCGGCTTCGGGTAGCGGGCGGGCAATTTGCATGATAGACAACCCCAATTTTCGCGCTTTTTGGTATGGCACCAATAAGCTGATGGCAAATATGATTTTCTTTGGCAATTTGATACAGATGGGGACGGTGGAAAAGAAGTAGCTTCGACTTCAGTCGAACCTGTATCTTTGGATTTATGCGAATTCTTAAAAACAGCTTTACCGTTGCTTGAGATTAAAAACGGATAAATCCGTTTAAACGGGTTCGGGTAAACCCGAAGCTACGCGCCTAACCATGACTTAAAATCATTCACCCTTTCACGGGCGACATAAATTTCTTCCTTATAAGAAGGCATAAGCTCCAATTTCAACCGACCGTTGAAATGGGGGCTTATTTTTTGAATGGCTTTTAGATGGACAATCATTTTTCGATTGATACGGAAAAAATCTTTGGGGTTCAGAACTGTTTCCAATTCATCCAAAGTGTTTTCAACGATGTGTTTTTTATTTGTAAAAACATAGAATTGTGAAAGCCCGTCTTCTGAAAAAAAGTAAGCAATATCAATCGTTTCAACGCTGACTAAGTTCTGCCCTTGTTTTATTAAAAACCGCTCTTTGAAACCCGCTTTTTTGATATGCGATAAGACATTTTGCATGAAAACGGCATTGTAAGGCGAGGGTAGGGTATAAGGTGTTTCGGTTTTTGCCTGTCGGATTTTATGTAAAACATCATTCAATTCGTCTTCATCAATGGGTTTCAAGAGATAATCAACGGCATTCACTTTGAAGGCTTTTATCGCATATTGGTCAAACGCGGTCGTAAAAACCACAGGACAGGGAATTTCAACATGGTTGAAAATATCGAAACTCAGTCCATCCGCAATTTGAATATCCATGAAAACCGCATCGGGCGTAGGGAAAGTGTTGAGCCATTTTATAGAGGCTTCCACGCTGTCAATCACCTCAATAACTGTGATGTGGGCATCGGCTTGGGTGAGCAATTTGGTCAATTGGCGGGCGGCGGGTAGTTCGTCTTCTATGATGAGTACTTTCATAATTGGATTTTAGTTGCTCACAGAAGTTCACAGAGGTTTCACAGAGGTTAGATGAAAGTATTAAATCTAACTCTGTGATACCTCTGTGAACCTCTGTGAGCAATATATACAGATTTAATTTACAACCTCCAAAACACCCGTTTTATGAGGCGTTAAAGGTATATCATTAGATTCAATATTCCCAGTCGCTTTTTCGTAGGCTTCATCATATTTAACGTGCATTGTTCCCATCATCCTATCCCAAATAGTTGTCCACAAACCATAGTTTTTAACAGAATATTTATGGTGCATATTGTGTGAAACGGAGGTATTAAACCACTTGCCCAACCAATGTTTGTTCATGTTTTTAGGAAAAATTTCATAGCCCAAATGTCCATAAACGTTGTAAGCAATTTGAAAAAGCATATAAATCATAATGGCTGAACGATGGGTAGGTATAGAAAAAGCGATAAGTGGCACAATAGCCGCCTCTGCCACCGCTTCTATGGGATGAAACGCATAAGCTGTCCACGGCGAAGGGTTATTGGATTTGTGATGTATCAGATGCACAATTTTAAACACTTTTGGATGGTGCATAACACGGTGCATCCAATAGAAATAAGCATCGTGTAGGAAAAACATCCAAACAAATGTGAAAAGATAATAGGATGTACCATACTCATTAATGTTGCTATATAAATTTGTGTAAGCACTGAGGGTAAACAATGTCCAAACGCTGACAGCACTAAAAATAGCCATAGAAATAGCTGAATACATAATATCGCGCCCATAATCGGTCATAGGAGGGAATTTATCTTGTATTCTGCGGAATGCCATCTGTTTTTTAAAAATGACATAAAAAAGTAAAAAAGCCATACCTGCCATGATAAAATAGCGTATTCCGACATTGGAGAAGGCAAATTGCCATTGATGAAAAAAATTGTCCATTGTTTTTAGATTTTTGATTTTTACGTGTTGACAGCCCCCGACCCCAGAGGAGAGTTAGCATCCTATCTCCCCTCTGGGGTCGGGGGCTGTCAACATCTAAATTGGTGAAATTTAAATTTTTGATATTTTCAGGGTATCCACTGATTTTAACAAAGGTAAAGCCACTATAAAAGATTGTTGGGTAACTATAATATCAACCTCCTTATTGCAAATCAAACGATAACGATTTTTAATATTTTGTAAACCCAAGCCCATACCTTCTTGCACTTGATTTTTACGTTGCAAATTGTTTTTCACGATAAGCCGTTCGTTTTCAATGAAAATTTCAATCAACAAAGGTTGCGCCGTTGAAATAATATTGTGTTTTATCGCATTTTCAAAGAGAATTTGAAGTGAAAGTGGCACAATTTCTTTTTCATACCCCCCCTCAGTCCCGATTAAATCGGGATTTCGTTCCTCAATATTTAGGTCAATTTTCACTGAAATATTGTCCCCAAAACGCTCTTTCAATAAAAACATATAAGCGTGTATAAAATCAAGTTCATTACGGAGGGGGGTCGTTTGGGTGTCTCGAATTTCAAGTATATAGCGATACACTTTTGACAGCTTTTGCACAAACCGTACCGCCGTTTCAGGATGTTCGGGAATAATATTGACCAAAGTATTCAAAGAATTAAATAGAAAATGGGGGTTGACTTGGCTTTTCAGACCGTCTAATTGACTTTGAATGTTTTCACGCTGCAATTGCTCATTTTCCACACTTGTTTTTTTCCACAATGAAAAATAACGCATACTCTCATATATGCCTGCTATGACAATAAAACAGAACAAACTGGCGGCATTGACTTGAAAAAGAGAAGGT
>JAYUQN010000482.1:0-3953 GCA_043756725.1 Saprospiraceae bacterium | reverse complement strand
TGAAACTTGAAGCTATTTCTTGTAACGCCAGTTCATGGCGATACGAAGGTGATAATCAAGGTGCACAGATAGACTTGATTATTGAAAGAGCCGATAGAATTATACATCTTTGTGAGATGAAATTTTCTAAATCTACTTTCGTCTTATCAAAAAGTGAAGCCCTTTCGCTTAGAAATAAAATAGAACAATTAAGCCATCAGCCTGCAGCCCAAAATAAAGCCATATTTCCTACTTTCATCACTACTTTTGGTTTAAAAAATAATGAATATTCTCAAGAACTGGTTCAAAATCAACTCACAATGGACGACTTGTTTATATAAACATTGAAAGCGATTAAAACGCAACTACCTCCAAACTTCTTGCGCTGTTTTCACAGCCAATTCCAATTTGCGCCATTGGTCGTCCATCGTCAATTCGTTACCATGCGAAGTGCTTGAAAAACCGCATTGAGGGCTTAGGCACATATTTTCTAAAGGCATATATTTAGCGGCTTCGTTGATGCGGGTTATCAATTCTTTAGGCGTTTCCAAAGTAGGCAGTTTTGATGAAATAATGCCCAAAACGACGACTTTATTTTTAGGAACAAAGCGCAGAGGGGCAAAATCGCCCGAACGTTCATCGTCGTATTCCAAAAAATAAGCATCTACATTGAGGTCATTAAAAAGCACTTCGGCAACAGGTTCATAGCCGCCTTCAGCAAACCATGTTGAGCGATAATTGCCGCGGCAAAGGTGAATCCCAATGGTCAAATCATCTGGACGGTTTTTTAAAGCGGCGTTGATTAAAGCAGCATACGTGCGAGGCAATTCATTGGGGTCTTCACCCCGTCCGCGCGCTTCTTCCCGCATTTTAGGGTCGCAAAGGTAGGCAAGATTGGTATCGTCTAACTGAATATAGCGACAACCTGCGGCATATAAAGCAGCAATTTCATCGCGATAACATTGTGCCAAATCCTCATAAAACAAGTCCATATCGGGATAAGCGTTGATGTCAATAGACTTGCGCCCACCTCTAAAATGCACCATAGTAGGGGAGGGGATGGACACTTTTGGTGTGTGTTTCACGACCGATTTTAAGTAGTTGAAATCATCCACTTGGATGTTTTTCACATGACGCAACTTGCCTGTCACGCTCAATTTGGGTGGTGTGAAACCGTCTTTCGCCTTTTTGGCATTGGGATTAGCGGCAATACCGCCTGTGACGGTGACACCATCCAATTCTTTCAAAAAATCGAGGTGAAAATAATCACGTCTAAACTCTCCGTCCGTTATGGCTTGCATACCGAGGGATTCTAATTTTTTCACCGTTCGTTTGATGGCTTTGTCTTCTTCTTCACGGAGGTCTTCGGGTGTGACTTTGCCGAGTTTCCAATCGTGCCGTTTTTTCAAAAGGGCTTTTGGGCGTAAAAGGCTGCCGACGTGGTCGGCTCTGAAAGGTGGTTTGAGTTTCATTAATTGGTTATTAAAAGAGTGAAAGTGAGAAAATGCTCACAGAGAACACAGCGGTTCACAGAGAAAAATGAGTTTTATTTGTAAAATCTCTGTGAACCGCTGTGTTCTCTGTGAGCATTTTTTGTCAAAATACTGTCCATAGGACTCCCTTCGGAGAGGGGGGGTAAAAAGAAGATAAATGTAAGGCTACCTTATATTAAGTTGGTAGTTTTTTGAGATAAAAAATGAAATTACGTTAATTGTGATAATTGCGTCCCTAATAACTTGGATTTTACAAAAAAATAGATATTTTTGTCTTGAAATGTCTTGAGGATATTCCTTAGCCAAACTTATCGAGCGATAAACCGTTCGACTACCTTTAAAAGAAAACAACATGATGAATTTTTTCCTTTTTGTACCGCTTGAAACGGGGATTATTGGCTCAATCGTTTATGGGCTTATCGGCATGACGATGGCAGTTTTAGCTGCCAAAATTGTTGATTGGATTACCCCGGGCAATCTTTTTCATCAATTGACAGAGGAAAAAAATATGCCTTTAGCGATTTTTACAGGCTTGCTGATTTTAGGTATTTGTATCATTATTGCGGCATCTATTTCAGGTTGATTTAAAATGGACGGCATCGCCGATTGTATTATTTATAAAAGCACCCCCTCAGTATAAAAGCAAAAAAGCGTATCGGTGTTTCGGTACGCTTTTTTTGTTTTTAACTTGTTGATTTTTAATATTTTACAAATTATAAAGAGGTGTATTATATAAACTATATCCTATCTCGCCAAATACTGGGATTGCGTTTCAATTTCTTTTTTAATGTCTTCCCATTTCAAGAATTGGCTTTTATCGCCGTTGCTGTATTTCGCAAGGCGTTCTTCCAAAATAGCTTTGTGCCATTCGGGTATATCCTCCTTTTCTTCTACCTTGATGCCCAAGTTTAGGCTTTCTAACAGTTGCATAAAAAAGGCAGCATGGATATTTGGTATTTCTAATGTGAGTTTCATTCTTCTTTTTTTTACAAAATTACACTTTTTTCTAAATAGTGCAAGGGTTTGTTGAGGGATAAAACGCTCATCGCTTACCCCTCAGTATTTTCACTCTTTTTCTTAAAAAACCTTATCTTTGTATTTCACAAAAGATTTCAACAATGACTGTATTAGAAAAAGCGACCGCATTTTTACCTAAAATGTCAAATAGAGAAATTGCTCAATTGGTGCAAATGGCATCTCAAAAGATTGCTGTCGATTTTCCGGGCATTGAAAAAACACCCAATGTCTGTGGCGGTAGTGCGTGCATTATTCGCACAAGAATACCCGTTTGGTCTATCGTTGAATATAGGCTTATGGGTGTTGGGAAAGAAAAATTATTACTCAATTTTCCGACCTTGAGAACACAGGATTTAGCCAATGCTTGGGCATACTACAATGCCAATAAAGCTGAAATTGACGCTGAAATTGCTGAAAACAACGCCGATTAAAAATGTTGAAATTATATGAAAGCTAAGTACCCCCTCAGTAAAAAAGCAAAAAAGCGTATCGGGGTTCGGTACGCTTTTTTGTTTTTAACTTGTTGATTGTGAAGGTTTTATAAATTATAAAGAACACTCGGCAGAGGTGAATAGAATAAAATGTTTCAAGTCTGATGTCATTCACGAGAGGTAGTTGTTCATTCGTAAAACGGTTGTGGATTGTTAAAGGCTTGAGTCGAGTGAATAACCCCTTGGTACTTAATATAATTATAATTTTTGAACCTATATTAAACTTAGTGGCTTTTTTACCCAGTCATTACCCTCAAAAGGTGGTATATAAAATTCATTTTTAGGGAAATTAGGTAAAGAAGAAAATCTGAAAAAATCATTAAGTTCTCTGTTCCATAGTGTACCACTATGTCCATATTTTGATGCTAATACAACCAATAAACCACAAAGTGAATCAATACAGGACTCTAATTTACCATAATGGAAACTTACTTCTCTATCGTGTTTCACTTTGTTATAGTTATCATACCATTCAAGTGAGGTTGTAGGATTACTTGAATTCCAATTCGTAAAAGGACAAATATCTCCTAACGAAGGATAGTTATTCAATGAAACTTTATATTCTGATAAGTATAATTTATCTTTAATTTTCGGAATTATCTACTTTGTGGTACAAGCGCACATTTAGGAAATTTTAAAAATTTCCTAAATGTTGATAATCAATAAGTTATAACTTTATGTACCACAAAGTAGATAATTCCGTTAATTTTTACATAATCATTGGGTGTGATTCCAATCTGATGTGTTGAAATAAGGGCTTCAAATTACTCAAAAAGGCTAAAATAGAGGCATAAATGCCAATTTTACACTTTCCTGAGTAAAATTCATTGTTTCTTTTAGGAAAATGTATAACCATAAACACCATTTTTCAGTCTTTTTAGCTTTTGATTTATTTAGATTTAGTACAAAAGCCTTTTTTATACTAAATTAGGTACTAATCCCTATTTTAACACATCAGATTGGAATCACACCC
>JAYUQN010000481.1:0-3958 GCA_043756725.1 Saprospiraceae bacterium | reverse complement strand
AAGTTTGACACTTTATAAACTATTTTTTTAAAAAGTAAAATTTATTTATTTACTTTTGGTCTCATAAAAAAAGGGATTTATAACAATTCGGAAAACCTAAATTTACAAGATGAATACAGTAGCAATCGTTTTAATCGGCATTGCCGTCGTGCTTTTCAGTATCATTGTTTTACGCTTACACGCCTTAATTTCTCTGTTATTGGCAGCCCTTATAACAGGCTTATTGACATCGCAGGCACAAATCTATGACTTTGCTATTCATAGTGGGATGGCTGAACTCGATGCACAGTCACTCTCTAAAAAAGTAATTGGGACAAGGCTTTCTGATGCCTTTGGTAATACGGCTGGGAAAATCGGTCTCTTAATCATCCTCGCTTCTATTATTGGCACGGCTTTGATGCGAAGCGGTGGCGCAGAAAGGATTATCCGCAGTTTATTGAAACTTGTGGGGCAGAAAAACGCTTCATTGGCATTCCTATCTGGTAGTTTTACTTTAGGCATTCCTGTATTTTTTGATACGGTTTTTTATTTAATGATTCCTTTGGTAAAATCGCTCAGTATCCGCAATCCCAAGCTGTTTAGTCTTTATTTGATGTGTTCTATTGCAGGTGGCGTTATGACCCATTCCTTAGTGCCGCCTACGCCCGGACCGCTTTTTGTGGCTAAAGAATTGGGTGTTGATATTGGTATTATGATGATAGCAGGTATAATTGTTGGCGCATTCACCGTTATTTGTGGCTATCTCTACGCTTTATGGGCGAATAAAAAATGGGATTTACCCATGCGTGATACACCCGATATCAGTATCGAAGAATTGCAACAAAATTTAGACATAAAACAAGAACAACTGCCCAATTTATGGTTTTCTTTACTCCCTATCCTGTTGCCCATTTTACTTATTACAGGCACTACTTTTCTCGAAATGCTAATTAATGTAAAAGACCCGAACACAAGTGCGCTACAAAAAAGCCTTTTATCCACGTTCAAAATCATAGGCGACAGCAATATTGCCCTTTTCATCTCTGCATTTGTAGCGATGGCATTGCTTTGGAGCAGAGTAAAAGATGCAAAACTTTTTGAAAAATACATGTCTGAATCGCTAACGAGCGCAGGTATGATTATTTTAATCACTTCTGCAGGGGGAGCCTTTGGGCAAATGCTACAACAAACGGGTATTGGCGTCAAAGTTGCAGATTTTGCACATTCCTATAGTATAGCCATTTTACCATTGGCGTTTCTAATTACAGTTGTTGTCAGAACGGCACAAGGCTCTGCAACAGTAGCCATGGTGACAGCTATTGGTGTCATGAGTGGTTTTAAAGGGGCAGAAGGCTTTGGGTTTCATCCTGTCTATTTAGCTTTGGTAATTGGTTGTGGCTCTAAAATATTCCCGTGGATGAATGACAGTGCTTTTTGGATTATCACTAAAATGTCGGGCATGGAGGAAAAAGAAACGATTCGATTCTTTTCCTATTTATTAACCGTCATGGGATTTGCAGGGCTTGTTATTGTTATGGTTTTAGCTAAATTGTTTCCTTTTGTATAACATGAAACGGGGTAAAATCCCGAAAAGCGGAGACGTTGCAGTGCAACGTCTCTACGTCATTTCACATCACATTTTAAGGTGTTTTGCCTATGTAGAGACGTTGCACTGCAACGTCTTTGCATCATTTTTTTTGCTAAATTATTGAGATTTTACCCCGTTTCATGTATAACTATCAAAGCAAATACTGTCCAAAGGGACTCCTATGGAGAGGAGATAAAAAATTGATTTTCAAAGATTTAAATATTTAAAATGACAAGTAATAGTGATAATACCATCGTTCAAACAACGCCCTTAGACAACGTGGGGATTGTTTGCAATGCGTTTGGGTTACAAAAAGGATCGGTCGTTATAAAGGGCATAATTTTGATGCAAGACATACCGATGGGGCATAAAGTCGCTTTAGAAAACATAGACAAAGACGCATACATCATCCGATACGGGCAAATAATCGGTTATGCCAATACAAATATTCAAAAAGGCGAATGGGTGGACGACCGTAAAATGGTTTTACCCCAACCACCCGATTTAGAAAATATTTCACTACCTGATTTCAAAGAAGTAAAAATAGAACCTTTAACAGGTTATACATTTCAAGGCTATAAAAATGCAGATGGGAGCGTAGGCACTAAAAATATTTTAGGCATTACCACCAGTGTGCAATGTGTTGCAGGTATTACCCAATACATAGAAAATAAAATTAAAAAAGAATTGCTGCCCAAATATCCAAACGTTGAGGGTGTTGTGGCTTTCAATCATAGCTATGGTTGTGGTATAGCCATAGATGCACCCGCAGCCATTATTCCTATCAGAACGATTCAAAATATAGCGCAAAACCCCAATTTTGGGGGTGAAATTATGGTCATTGGTTTAGGTTGTGAAAAACTTAGACCCGAGCGGTTATTGCCAAAAGGCGATAAAACAGAAGCCCACTCAATTTTGTATTTGCAAGACGAATCGTTTACAGGTTTTGAAGAAATGATAGAGGGCATCATGGATATGGCAGAAAAGCATTTAAAAAAATTGAACAATCGAAAGCGTGAAACCTGCCCAGTTTCTGATTTGGTTGTCGGCATGCAATGCGGTGGAAGCGATGCTTTTTCAGGCATAACAGGCAATCCAGCAGCAGGGTTTGCCGCCGATTTAATCGTAAGAGCAGGTGGAACAGTCCTGTTTTCAGAAGTAACAGAGGTCAGAGACGCTATACATTTATTGGTGCCGAGAGCGACGACCCCCTCAGTAGCACAAGCTTTTTTAAATGAAATGAAATGGTATGACGACTACCTTTCAAATGGCGGTGCCGACCGAAGTGCTAATCCTACTCCCGGCAACAAACGGGGTGGATTGAGCAATGTTGTTGAAAAAGCGTTGGGTTCCATTGCCAAATCTGGCACAAGCCCCATCGTGGATGTCATAGCCCCCGGTGAAAAAATACGGAGAAAAGGCTTAAATTTTGTGGCAACGCCTGCCAGCGATTTTGTTTGCGGCACATTGCAATTGGCGGCAGGTATGAATGTCCATGTCTTCATAACAGGACGTGGCACGCCTTATGGCTTAACGATGGTTCCCGTCATTAAGGTCAGTTCCAATTCAAAATTGAGCAACCGTTGGTTTGATTTGATTGATTTTGATGCCGGTCCCATAGCTTTTGGCATGAAAACGATTGAAACAATGGGATGGGAATTGTTTCACCTCATTTTAGAAGTTGCCAGTGGTAACAAAAAAGTAGCAGCCGATAGATTGGGCATATACAATGATTTGGTTTTATTTAACCCGGGTCCTTTAACCTAATATTATTCCTCCCGATTTAATTTTTTACTTAAAAACGCCTTCCTTTTATCCTTCTTTGCAACATTTTTTTTCCATGCAGCGTATATTTATTTTAAATATGAAAATTTTCACAAATATTTAACCTTTTAAAGGTATAAAAACACAAAACAGGAATCATATTTGATATAAAATAAATACATAAAACTAAAATATTAACAGCTAAGAGAAAATATAGAGCTTCTGGATTTTAGTTACCTATTCACATTCTTCTACCACTATTTACAAGTGTCTTTTGTCAACAACCGATTTTGCATGCGTCTTTCAGCACAATACTGAGGGGGTATAGCTATTTATATAATTTCGAATTCAACCGAGGTAACTGCAATGATGAAACATTATTTTATTCAGAAACCAATTAATACATTACAACAAACAGCGTGGCTATGCAGCATAGCTCTTTTTTCTGTTTGTTTACCTGTAAACACAATCCATGCGCAAGATTCTACAAGAATTAGCGTACCCATCACCATAAAAACGGAACAAAACCGCCCTGTTAAAAACGTCGCTCTTTCCGTTATGATGGACGATACGACCGTAGTGGCTCAAGGGAAAACCAATGCAGAAGGCACTTTCATTTTGCCCAAT
>JAYUQN010000480.1:0-3960 GCA_043756725.1 Saprospiraceae bacterium | reverse complement strand
GTTTCACAATAACCTGCTTTTTTTCAAGTTGTCAAACAACTTGGGGGTAGTTTATTGCTTTAACTTTGGGTCGTTCGTTTAGGCGAACGGATTTTGATAATTTTTTTGATTGAAATTTATTTTTTTTTGAAAAAAATAAATTTCAATCAAAAAAATTATCAAAACTCTTTCACTAAACCTCTGCCATAACCATCCACTTATGCGGTGTACAATTAGACAAAATATTTTGTCCTTCCTGGCACTGCACAAGCATAGTCACCATTCATATCGGGCATTACAGGCGGGTTGGCGTTCCAATCATACACAGTCGGTTGGATGCTGATGCCTGAATTAAGCGTTTTATCCCATTCTATCATTTGACCCGAATAGGTAGCCATACGCCCCATAATGGCAGTTAAAGTTGCTTTTGCGCCATTTTCAGTATCCGAATATTTGTACTCGCCTTTTGAAATAGCCTCAAACAACTCATCATGTTCTACTTGATACGGGTTGAGTTGATTTTTTTTATCATGGCGGTAAATTTCTTTCCCGTTTCTACCTTTCATGATGCCTGAGTTGCACCAAACGGTTCCTTTAGTGCCCACCAAATATTCATCAACACGACCCAAAGTGCCTTTTTGTTGGCGGCATTGGCTGTTTAAAATTGTGCCATCGGCGTATTCAAACTCAACGTTGTGGTGGTCAAATATTTCACCATGGTCTTTCCCTTTTCGGATTTCACGCCCGCCCATGCCTTGCGCCCGAATAGGATAGGCTTGTTTTGCCCAATTCATCACATCAATATTGTGGATGTGTTGCTCACAAATATGGTCGCCACAAATCCAGTTGAAATAGTACCAATTGCGCATTTGATATTCCATTTCGGTTTGTCCTTCTTTGCGGGGACGTACCCAAAGCGCCTCTTGATTCCAATAAACTTGTCCACTCACGATGTCGCCCATTTTACCATCATGCACCCGTTTCATAATTTCACGGTACAGAGACTGATAGTGGCGTTGCAAACCGACTACGACGTTGAGTTTTTTTGCTTTTGCGATTTCAGCAACTTCCAACACCTTTTTGATGCCAGCAGGGTCAGTAGCCACAGGTTTTTCCATAAAAACGTGCTTGCCTTGTCGTATCGCTTCTTCAAAATGGATGGGACGGAAGCCCGGGGGTGTGGTCAAAATGACAACATCAGCCAGCGCAATGGCTTTTTTATAAGCATCGAAGCCGTGAAAACGATTTTCAGGGGGCACTTGCACCCGTGCGCGCACCTCTGCTTTCGCATCAGCACCCTCCGTGCTGGTTAGTTTTTTGTAACATTCTTCAACAGCATCGGGGAAAGCATCTGCCATAGCCACCAGTTTGGTATTGGCTTTGACGCTCAAGGCTTGAAAAGCGGCTCCTGTGCCTCGTCCACCACAACCAACGACGGCAACTTTGATTTCTTCTGTCCCAGCAGGGAAGTAATTTTGCTTAGCAAAAAGGGGTGCTGCAAATAAGCCACCTGTCAAAAGGCTTGTATTTCTGACAAATTCGCGGCGGGTTAAGACGATTTTTTTCATGATTTTTTATTGTTGGTAAATAAAATAGGTTGTAATTTATGGTGTTATTTCTATAGGATAATATTGAAGCCTATCCGTTAATAAGTCAAGCAATTCATCAAAAGTAAAAATATGAATGTGTTTTGAATTCACAATTACATTATTCATGCGCCAGCGTAGCCGATGTTTTAGAAGGTCATTATTCATAAAATGGCTTCTGCCTATAATCAAGATACCTTGATAATGAATTGTAGAAGCATGAAAACGAGAACTCAAATCATGAGAACTCACATGATTTAATTTATAAAACCAATCTACTATTTGGCTATATCCATGCTCAAAGCGTGGAGAAAAATCTGGTTGAAATTTACCATGCTTTTTACAAAAAATACTATTGTTAGAAGCATCTTCAAATTCAATAAAAGTGTAACTACCGCTTTTAGAGTCACCAACAACCATATCGCATGTAAAATCGCCAAAAAGGTCAAATTCAAAGGCAATTTTATCAATGTTTAAAAAATTAAACATAAAATACCCCATTTGAGCACACAATTGAGGATTTTTTTTGAAAAATGGTAGGATATCTTGATTTTCTTTAAGGGAGGACTTTTGGTCTAACAATTGTTTTAAGTCGGTAAGTTCTCTCTCAAATGATGTTCGGTTAAAATTGAAGTTTTGAAAAACTTTCATTGGTTCGGACTGTTTGTTGAAATTCCTTGATACATATTAAATAATTGTTTATGCATAATATCAACCACCTCGAAATGGTGTTCCTGTAATTTGACAAGCACAACAAGGTCTTTATATAAAAATTTATATAAAATTCCAATTGTTGACGGGTCAGCCATCAATTTTTCTTTTACTTTCAGAATGTCCTTTTTCATACCTGTCCATTCTTTTTGGGGTAAAGAGTACATGGCTATCCGCGCTAATTTTTCAAAGCGCAGTCCTGTTGACGTTTCAATGCTATCAATATTATTCATTGCTACTAATTTTTACACAAATTTAATTCTTATTTTTGTAAATACAAATAGTTTTATTTCGCAATTGTTAAGGAGACCCTACTTGATTTTTGGGAATTATCTAACAATTCTACAATATTTCACCCCCTCTCCTCCGAAAGGAGTCCTTTGGACATAGGAGTCCCTTCGGACAGTATTTCACTCTTTTTGAATTCTAACAATAAAAATTAAATATAATTTGGTGCATATAAAAATTGATGTATATTTACTAATATTATTCAAATAACGAAACAAAAACTTACAATGCCCTTATCTTATAAATTCAGCAATTCAGCAATTCAGCAATTCAGCAATTCAGCAATTCAGCAATTCAGCAATTCAGCAATTCAGCAATTCAGCAATTCAGCAATTCAGCGATCTAATTTCCCTCATTACGTAGATTATTCAGATTCTTCTTGACTGAGGTATAAATGACATACCCCTCAGTAAAAACCCTATTTTTTAAACTATCAAACACCTTTTCAAACAATGGAACTCATTAAAACCCGCCTGAGAATTGCAGATGAATTTAATACTTATCCTAAAACGCTTATTCGGTGGCTAAAAGTGCACGGTGTTATTTTGCCGCCTTGTGCGCTCACGCCCTATTGGCAAAAATTGATTTATGAAACATTGGGTTATCCTCCTTCTGTCAATAAATCAGATTATGAAAATGTCTAATGCCTGTTATGACTCGTTATAACCGATTACGACGGAAAATGACATTTTTTAACCCTTGTAGAACTGGGAAAAGCCTTGTAATTTTGTAGTATGAAAGATATACATGAAACGGGGTAAAATCCCGAAAAGCGGAGACGTTGCAGTGCAACGTCTCTACGTCATTTCACATTACATTTTGAGGTGTTTTGCCTATGTAGAGACGTTGCACTGCAACGTCTTTGCATCATTTTTTTTGCTAAATTATTGGGATTTTACCCCGTTTCATGTATAGTTAGTTAACTATCAACGGTATCTTGAAAATAAAGTTTTTTATTCGTCCAATCCATGCAACAAAGGGCGCAATCGGGTCTGTCTTTTAATGTAAAAATAGCACCGCCATCCAAATTGATAGCACGAACGATGTTCCTTTTTTCAAAAAGAAACGCAATTGTGCCACAAGGAATGGGCGTATGTCCATGAACAATGGTACGTTTACCAAGCCATTTGTCGTTGATGGATGTATACCAATCCCGTATCCAAATCATTTCTTCTAAATTGTCAAACGGGTTTTTAGAGTGAAAATCGAGACCAGCGTGGACTAAAATCAAGTCTTCGGTTTCAATATAATAAGGTAGTTGCTTTAAAAAGGTGAAATACTGAGGGGGTACTTGTTCCACTTTTGATATACCAAAACTGTTCAAAGTTTCTTTTCCACCGTTTTTAAGCCATCTTTTTAAATAGTCAACAGCCTCATTACTTCCATCATCATCCTC
>JAYUQN010000479.1:0-3964 GCA_043756725.1 Saprospiraceae bacterium | reverse complement strand
TATTTTACAAATATTATTTATTTTTTTATTTGAAAGCAAGTCTTCACGCTTTTATTTTAAATATTTTCCCCAACTTTAACACTTTAATGGATAAATTCCATTGTTTTGTAGAACTAAATTGTAAATATATGATTTTTCAAGAAAAAAATTGGTGGAAAGAAGCCATCGTTTATCAAATTTATCCGCGTTCTTTTAAAGATGCGAACGGTGATGGCATAGGCGATTTGCAAGGAATTATTTCAGAACTCGACCATCTGAAAGATTTAGGTGTGAATGTCGTTTGGCTTTCCCCGTTTTATAAATCTCCTAACGTTGACAATGGCTATGATATTTCAGATTATCAAGATATAATGTCCGAGTTTGGTTCTATGTCCGATTTTGATGATTTACTGAGGGGTATCCATTTGCGCAATATGAAATTAATGATTGACCTTGTCGTAAATCACAGTAGCGATAAACACAATTGGTTTCAACAAAGCCGCCTGTCAAAAGATAATCCTTATCGGGATTATTATATATGGAAACCCGCAAAGCCTGATGGCTCACCGCCCAATAATTGGCGTTCCTTTTTTAGTGGACCCGCTTGGCAGTGGGACGAACATACACAAGAGTATTATCTACACCTTTTCGCTGCCCAGCAACCTGATTTAAATTGGGAAAACCCCAAACTCCGTCAAGACATTTATAATATGATGCACTTTTGGTTAAAAAAAGGGGTTGATGGATTCCGTATGGATGTCATCGCCTTTTTATCAAAAGACCAAACTTTTCCCGATTCAGATGGCAGCTTATCGTTTTACGCCAATGGTCCTCGGATTCATGAATTTTTACAAGAAATGAACCGTGAAGTATTGTCAAAATACGACATTATGACCGTAGGAGAAGCCTTTGGTGTTTCAACAAAAGAAGCCTTGCACTATGTGGGTAAAAATGAAAAAGAGTTGCAAATGGTTTTTCATTTCGACCATGCTGTCCCCCGTGATGAAACAAATTTTATAAACCCTGCCCCCGAATGGACTTTGCCTCAACTCAAAGCCATTTTCAATAAATGGGATACAACTTTAAAACACGATGGTTGGAACAGCATTTATTGGGGCAATCACGACAATCCCCGTATCATCAGCCGTCTGGGTGATACTAAACGGTTTCGTGTAAAATCTGCTAAAATGTTGGCTACTGTGCTTTTGACTTTGCGGGGTACACCTTATATATATCAAGGTGATGAAATTGGAATGACCAATTGCGATTTTAAAAACATTACCGAATATGATGATGTTCAAATTAAAAATGCTTATCAAAGTCTTATCGTTGAAAAAAAGCACGATGTTGCTGCATTTTTAACTGCTACTAATAAAATTGGGCGTGACCACGCCCGAACACCTTTGCAATGGAATAGTACTTCAAATGCTGGTTTTACTGACCTGTCCCGAGATAATCGGGAGGGGGGTAAAACTTGGCTCAAAGTGAATCCTAATTTTAAAAAAATCAATATTGAAGCGGATAGTCAAAATCGGGATTCTATTTTAAATTATTATAAAAAATTGATTCAGTTTAGAAAAGAAAACCTTATCTTGGTATATGGCGAGTATGAGGATATTTTACCAGAGCATGAAACGCTCTATGCTTATACCCGCACACAAGGAGATAATGCGTTTTTAATAATTAATAATTTTTCAAGTGAAAAAATAGGTTTAAAAAATCTGATAAAACACCCCCTCAGTATTTTGACACTTTTAATGACAAATTATAGCGCTAAAATGCCTATTTGGACTTTGCAGCCTTATGAATCCCGTATTTATAAATATTTTTAAAACCACAGTACAACAATGAAAACATTAATAATAGCCCTATTATTTTTAACAACCTATTGCTTTGCGCAAAGTCCAGATTCTACAAATCCAGATGATTTGTACTTAGAATTCGTAGAATCTTACGCCCAATTTAACTCGGAAGGTGTTGCAAATCTTTATGTCTCTGATGCAACACTTTTGAACCTTTATGACAGTGAAACACCTAATTCTGTTCGTGGTCAAGGTGCCATCAAAAAACATTTTTCAACATTTTTTAGCGATTTTATTCGCAAAAAACAAAAACTACTATTAACTTTTAAACTTATTGATAGAAAAATAAATGATAAACTTATATTGGACAACGGGGTCTATCGCCTTGAAATCATGTCTGAAAACTTGCCTAAATCTACCCATTTCGGCAAGTTTTCAACCGTTCTTGAATTAGTGGACAATAAATGGCGGTTTAAAACTGATGCCAGTACCAATACAAATTTTGAGGAATTTGACAATGCGATTGGTAAATTTATGCCACAGAGAGATGAAATCTTGTATCCAGAATATTATGATACTTTCCTTGGCGATTATCAAAGCGATGAAAATCAACTTATTGTTATTGGGCGTTCTCAATCAAGATTGTATGCGTATTTTGAAAACAATCAACAATATAGAGGTTTGAAAAAACAAAATACATCAACGTGGACGGCAGGGAATACGGCTATATCAGACAGTGTTGTGCAAAAAATCGTTTTCAAATCAAATTTCTTAGAAATTTACGAAAAAGAGAAACTTATCACCAAAGCCTTCAAAAAAGATTTTTATAAGACTGAAAAAGTCTTTTACCCCAATAAATCTGGTATTTCATTAGGGGCAACCCTTTTTATTCCCAATAAACCCAGCACTAAAGCTATTGTTTTGGTACATGGCTCGGGTGGGCAAGACAGAAATGGTTATGCCTCTATTATACGCTTATTGGCAGATGTGCTGGCGAGAAATGGCATGACTGTTTTGACTTATGATAAACAAGGTGTTGGAGGCTCTTCGGGGGATTGGGAAAAACAAAATTTTACACAATTAGCACAGGATGCCTTATCAGGTATTGGCTATTTAAAAAACCGCAAAGATTTGACAATTGATAAAATTGGCTTAGGTGGTAGTAGCCAAGCGGGATGGATAATTGCAAAAGCCATAGAACAATCAAAAGATGTAGATTTCACAATGCTCATTGGCGCAGCAGGCAGTGGTATTCCTGTAACAGAACAAAATCTGTACAATACAAAAGTTCAAATGGAATGTATCCAACAATTCAATGTCCAACAAATTGAAATAACCCTTTTACAGCAGCAATATTTTTTCGATTATGTCAACAACAGAAGCCACGGTAAGACATTGGATAGTTTAACAGAAATAGCCGCCCAAGATACGCTTATTCGAGATTGGCTTTTTCCTTCAACGCTTCAAATAGATTTTATAAATCGCAATCGGTGGTTCACAGCATTAGAGATTGGTTTCAACCCCCTTTCAGTCTGGGCGAACTATAAAAACCCTGTATTGATGATTTTTAGTCAATTTGATGATTCAACACCTACCAATACCGTTGTTTCAAAGCTAAAACAGTTAAATAAAAAGAATTTAAAAACGGTTATCATACCCAATGCACAGCACATCGGCTTGGAAACTGATTCCGTGTGTAAAGGCGATATTTCAACATTGCAAAGATTCAATCCTCTTTTTTTTACTGAAATTAAAAATTGGCTGTCCAAACTATAAATTCTAAAATTGAGCTATTTTAAAATAAAATGATTATAAAAACGCGTGGCATCATTCTCCGCACCGTCAAATACAGTGAAACCAGTATTATTGCGGATATCTATACCGAAGCGAAAGGCTTGCGGACATACATCATTAGTGGTGTGCGAACCCCTCGTGCTAAAGTATCTGCGGGTTTGATGCAGGTGATGTCGCTCGTTGATTTGGTCGGTTACGATAAGGAAGAAGCGAATAAGCTCAATCGTATTAAAGAAATTAAAGCCGCTTTCGTTTATAATAGCTTGCCTTTTGATGTTCAAAAATCTTCTGTTGGCATTTTTATAGCCGAAGTCGTTAGGCGAACCATTAAAGAAGCAGAAGAAAATAACGCTCTTTTCAATTTCGTCTTCGATGTTTTTCAGTTTTTA